>NCIF01000118.1 GCA_002256785.1 Hydrogenophilales bacterium 17-61-9 | reverse complement strand
GATGGCGCCGATGATGCCGCCGATGCCGTGGATGCCGAACACGTCGAGCGAGTCGTCGTAGCCCAGCATCTTTTTCAGGCCGGTGACGCCCCACAGGCAGACCACGCCGGCAATCGCGCCCAGCACGATCGCGCCCATCGGACCGACCAGGCCGGCTGCCGGCGTCACCGCCACCAGCCCCGCCACCACGCCGGAGGCCAGACCCAGCATCGAGGGCTTGCCGCGCAGCATCCATTCGGCCAGCATCCAGGCCATGCCCGCGGCGGCCGTTGCCAGAATCGTGTTGATGAAGGCCAGCGCAGCACCGCCGGTGGCTTCGAGGTTGGAGCCGGCGTTGAAGCCGAACCAGCCCACCCACAGCAGCGAGGCGCCGATCATGGTCATCGGCAGGCTGTGCGGCGGCATCGCGTCGCGGCCGTAGCCGATGCGCTTGCCCAGCACGATGGCGCCCACCAGCGCGGCGATACCGGCGTTGATGTGGACCACGGTGCCGCCGGCAAAATCGAGCGCGCCGTGCTCGAACAGATAGCCTCCCGTTGCCCACACCATGTGCGTGATCGGCAGGTAGGAGAAGGTGAACCACAGTGCGCCGAACACCATCAGGGCGGAGAACTTCACCCGCTCGGCCAGGCCGCCGACGATCAGCGCCACGGTGATGGCGGCAAAGGTCAGCTGGAAGGCCACGAACACGAGCTCGGGAATCACCACGCCATCGGTGAAGGTCGCGGCGGTACTGTCAGGCGTAACCCCGGCCAAAAACAGTTTGGACAGATCGCCGATCGCCCAGTTAAGCTCCCCGCCATCGCCAAACGCCAGCGAGTAACCATACACCGCCCACAGGATCGAGATCAGGCAGAAGATGGCCATCACCTGGGTCAGCACCGACAGCATGTTCTTGGCGCGCACCAGACCGCCGTAGAACAGGGCCACGCCCGGAATGATCATCAGGATGACCAGCAGGGTGGAGAGCATCATCCAGGCGGTATCGCCCTTGTCCGGCACCGGCGCGGCGTCGGCCACGGCTTCGGCCACTTCGGCGACCGCGTCCACCACAGGCTCGACCGCATCCTGCGCCACGCTCATGCCCGGGGCCAGAAGAACACACATCAAACCCAATGAGGCGAGTAGCTTTTTCATCGTCATACTCCTTAAAGGGCGTCGGGGCCGGATTCGCCCGTGCGGATACGCACGACCTGCTCCAGACTGGCGACAAAAATCTTGCCGTCGCCGATCTTGCCGGTGTTGGCCGCTTTTTCGATGGACTCGATCACGCGCTCCAGCAACTCGGCCTTGATGGCGACTTCAATCTTCACTTTGGGCAGAAAATCAACCACGTATTCCGCGCCGCGATATAGCTCGGTGTGGCCTTTTTGCCGCCCAAACCCTTTTACTTCCGTGACCGTCAAGCCGGTGACGCCGATGGCGGACAACGCCTCGCGCACCTCGTCCAGCTTGAACGGTTTGATGATTGCCGTTACGAATTTCATGTTGTCTCCCAATCAAGGAAATACCAGGCGGCACGCCGCCCGAATCATGCCGGTTTAGAAGGACTTGCCCACTGAAAGCACCACGGTGGCGCCAGCCAGATTGCGGGTTTTACCGTCGCTACGCGTAAAACTGCCGTCCGCCTTATTGAAATCGGTATCGACATAGGCCAGACCCACGTTGAATCCGCCGATTTCTTTTGACAGACCGACTTTCCAGTCGTTGTAGTCAAAGCCATTCGCACCCTTAACTTCCTGGTGCCCGACGTGCAGCCCGAGGTCAATATCCATAGGCAGCGGCACGGTCACGTTCGCTTCCAGGTAATACGCGTTTTTCGAGTCATCCACACCGAAGAATTTCGTGGTCGCGTGGGAATATTTGACGTTCAGCCATTTCCAGGTACCGCCGGCATACACTTCAAAGGTATTGATCTTGTCGGTGCCGGAAAACTGGCCGGGATAGTAATAATACAAACCACCCACGTTGTAACTTAAATCGTCGCTGACTGTGCCGCTGTAGCCGCCGTACACATCCAGCTCAACATTGGCGCCATTCAGAAACTCGGAATCCACATTGGAGGCCCAGGCGCCCAGGTAAGCGCCGCTTGAATGCGCGTAATCAAAACCACCCTGGATTGCGGGGCCTTTGAAGGTCTGCGACACCCCCCGATAACGGTAATCCGTGTTCAAGCTGACATTGCCCGTGACTTCATGCGCGCTCGTCTCGGCTGCAACCGCCATGGCAGGCGTCCCAGCCAAACCCACCCACACCAAAGCATGTACAAGTTTCTTCATGAATATTCTCCTAATGTGAAGACTCGCAAAATTGCAATTTCAAATGAGCACAAGCCGTGCCAGTTGCTTTTTCAATAAAAAACAAACAGTTACACACAGCCCCCCCACCCGTCCGCACGCAGCTCGCACTTTTACAGTGCGCCATGAAACGGTCATGCACAGTCTTTGTGCTGTCCGTTGCAGCGTGGGACTTGCTACACTTCCCCGTTACTGGAGGCCGCCATGAACCCGAATCCGAAATTCCCCAACCCTGCATTCATCAACGATGCAATGGACAAGCTGGGCGAACTGTTGAAGCAGTCACCGGCAAAAGACGTCGAACAGAATCTAAAAGCCGGGGTCGCCGCAATGCTTGGCAAACTCGACATGGTGAACCGCGAAGAATTCGACGTGCAGACTGAAGTCCTTGCGCGTACCCGCGCCAGGCTCGAGCAACTGGAAGCGCGTCTGGCCGAACTGGAAAAGCAGCGCGCCGAATAAGTGGCCGTCGCCGTCGTCAAAAGCCGGGCGTTGAACGGCATGGACGCGCCCGAGGTGGTGGTCGAGGCGCATCTGGCCAACGGCCTGCCGGCTTTCACGCTGGTGGGGCTGCCGGAAACCGAAGTAAAGGAGGCGCGCGACCGCGTACGCGCGGCGATCCAGAATTCGCGCTACGAATTTCCGGCGCGCCGCATCACCGTCAACCTCGCGCCGGCCGATCTGCCCAAGGAGTCCGGGCGATTCGATCTGCCGATCGCGCTGGCCATCCTCGCCGCCTCCGGGCAAATTCCGGCCGACAAATTCAAGCACGCCGAATTCGCCGGCGAGCTGGCGCTAACCGGCGAATTGCGCCCGGTGCGCGGCGCGCTGGCGATGGCGCTGGCCACGCGCACGGCGAACCATCAATTGATCCTGCCTGCGCAATCGGCCGCCGAGGCCGCACTCGCCAGCGGCGTCGACACGCTTGGCGCAACCAGCCTGCTCGAAGTGTGCGCCTGGCTTGCCGGACAGGCCTCGCTCATCGCGCCGGAAACCGGCACGGTTCAAAGTGCGCCGGACTATCCCGACTTCCTCGATGTCAAAGGCCAGACCGCCGCCAAGCGCGCGCTCGAAGTGGCCGCGGCCGGCAATCATTCTGTATTGATGGCAGGCCCGCCCGGCACCGGCAAATCGATGCTCGCCGCGCGCTTCCCCGGCATATTGCCTGCGATGAACGAGACCGAAGCGCTGGAAGCCGCGGCGGTACAGTCGCTCAACGGCGGCTTTCGGTTTGAGCACTGGCAGCGCCGCCCGTTCCGTTCGCCGCACCATACCGCCTCAGCCGTGGCGCTGGTGGGCGGCGGCGGCAACCCGCGTCCCGGCGAGATTTCGCTGGCGCATCACGGCGTGCTGTTTCTCGACGAACTGCCGGAGTTTTCGCGGCAGGTGCTGGAAGTGCTGCGCGAGCCGCTGGAAACCGGCCGCATCACAATTTCGCGCGCGGCGCGGCAGGCCGATTTTCCCGCCCGGTTTCAACTCGTCGCCGCGATGAATCCCTGCCCCTGCGGTTTTCTCGGCCACCCCACCCAGGCGTGTCGCGACACGCCCGACCAGATCGCGCGCTATCGCGCACGGATTTCCGGGCCGCTGCTCGACCGCATCGACATCCAGATCAGCGTGCCTGCGCTGACGCAGGATGAGTTGATGCAGGCCGGTGCAGGCGAACCCAGTCCGGTTATCCGCGCCCGCGTGCAGTCCGCACGCGACCGCCAGATGGCGCGTCAGGGCAAACCCAACGCCGCGCTTGGGACCCTGGAAATCGATCAGCTGTGCCAGCTGGATGCGGCGGGAGAAACCCTGCTTAAAAAAGCCATCGCGCAACTCAACCTGTCTGCGCGCGCCTATCACCGCGTGCTCAAACTGGCGCGCAGCGTGGCCGACCTGGCCGGCAGCGACAGCATCGGCATGGTGCATCTCGCCGAAGCTATTCAATACCGGCGGGGGGCCGCATGAGCGACCCCTACGCATCCTGGCAGGAAGAAAAGCAGTCGGCCTGGCTGTATCGGGTGGTCGCCCAATGCGAGCACGGCACAACACGCGAATCGCTGTTCAACGAACTGGCACAGTCAGCCGATGACCAGGCAGCGATCTGGCTGGCCACGATTGCCCAGCACGGCGGCCTTCCCCCCCGGACTTACCGCCCCGACTTGCGCACCCGCATTGTGGCGCGGCTGACCCGGACATTCTCCCCACGCGCCATGCGGGGCGTGCTGGCTGCGATGAAGGTGCGGGGGATGGTGCTATATACGCAAACGCCGCCACGCACGACTCCAACCCATATCGACGAGATCGGAAAACGTCATCAAAAGGGCGTTTCGGGAAACGCCCTGCGCGCCGGCGTGTTTGGCGTCAACGACGGGCTGGTATCGAATGCAGCCCTCATTTATGGCATGGCGGGTGCATCGCAAGAACCAACGATCATTGTTTTGACTGGCGTAGCGGGGCTATTGGCTGGCGCATTTTCGATGGCATCGGGCGAGTACGTCTCGGTACGGGCGCAGCGCGAAATGTTCGAATACCAGATCGGACTGGAACGCGACGAACTGGACAAATATCCGCAGGAAGAAGCAGCCGAACTGGCGCTGATTTATGCCGCCAAGGGGATGCCCGCGGACGAAGCCAGGCGGGTGGCCGAGAAACTGATGGCGGATCCCGAGCGCGCGCTGGATACGCTGACACGCGAAGAACTCGGACTGAACCCCAACGAGCTGGGCTCGCCCTGGGTGGCAGCCATTTCATCTTTCACCGCCTTCACGTTCGGTGCGGCCCTCCCGCTTTTGCCTTTTCTGTTTGGACACAGCCACGCATTAGCCGCTTCCATCGCCTTGACGGCATTGGGACTTTTCGCCGTTGGCGCCAGTATGAGCCTGTTCACCGGCCGCCATGCCGTATCGAGCGGCCTGCGCATGCTCGGCATCGGCGGCGCGGCGGGACTGACAACGTATTTCATCGGTGCCTGGCTGGGGGTGGCGCTGGCCTGAACGTCAGGGTCCGCACTTACGTCTGCTCCCACGGCAAGCCCTCAAACCGCCAGCCGTTCTTCGTGCAGCGATGGTGCGACTCATCCATATCGCCTTCAAACCCGTGCAGCACGTTGTACACCTCGGGGAAGCCGTATTTTTCGAGATAGCGCCCGGCTTCGACCGAACGGCGACCCGAACGGCAGATCAGCACCACCGGGCGATTGACCGATGCCGCCTTGCGCGAATGGCCGAGAAAATCGGGGTTCACGTCCCAATCCGGGCCGTCCTGCCAGGCGATGTGGATCGCCCCGACCGGGTGGCCGACGAACAGGTATTCGATTTCCGAGCGGCAGTCGATGAATACCGCTTCGGGGCGCGTCTGTAAAAAGGGCAGGACTTCGGCAGGTTCGAGATGTTTCATGGCAGGCACCGGCTGACTTGATATTTACACCTTAGCACCGCAAGAAGGCCCGGCGCCAACCGAATATAATGTGCAATTGTCCTGTTGCCGTGTTCTACGCCCCCTGCCATGTCCCGCACCGCCCTGCTGCATTCCCTGCTCGCGCAACGCATCCTGATACTCGACGGCGCGATGGGGACGATGATCCAGTCGCACCGGCTGACCGAAGCCGATTATCGCGGCGCGCGCTTCGCCGATTTCGCGCACGACCTCAAGGGTAACAACGACCTGCTGTGCCTGACGCAGCCGCAGCTCATCAGGGACATCCACGCCCAGTATCTGGCCGCCGGCGCGGACATTCTGGAAACCAACAGCTTTAACGCCACCGCGATTTCGATGGCGGATTACCACATGGAGCACCTGGTGGCGGAGCTTAATTTTGCCGCCGCCCGGCTCGCGCGCGAGGCCGCCGACGAAGCCGCTGCAGCCGACCCTGCCAAGCCGCGCTTCGTCGCCGGGGTGCTCGGCCCCACTTCGCGCACCGCAACCATTTCGCCGGATGTCAACGACCCTGGCTTTCGCAATGTGACCTTCGACCAGTTGCGGGAAACCTATCTAGAAGCGATCGACGGCCTGGTCAAGGGCGGCGCCGACATCCTGATGGTCGAGACGATTTTCGACACGCTCAACGCCAAGGCGGCGCTGTTCGCGATCGAGGAATATTTCGAGCAAAACAGCCTGCGCCTGCCGGTGATGATTTCCGGCACCATCACCGATGCCTCCGGCCGCACGCTGTCGGGCCAGACCGGCGAGGCGTTCCTGAATTCGGTGCGCCACGCGCGGCCGCTGTCGGTGGGCCTCAACTGCGCGCTCGGCCCCGACTTGCTGCGCCAGTATGTGGCGGAGCTTTCCGGCAAGTCGGATGCATTCGTTTCGGCCCACCCCAACGCCGGCCTGCCCAACGCCTTCGGCGAATACGACATGGAAGGGCCGGAAATGGCCGCCCATATCGGCGAATGGGCGCGCGCGGGGCTGCTGAACATCGTCGGCGGCTGCTGCGGCAGCTCGCCCGCGCACGTCGCCGCCATTGCCGAAGCCGTCGCGGGCGTCGCGCCGCGCGTGCCGCCGGTGCTGGAACCGGCGATGCGCCTGTCGGGGCTGGAGCCGTTCAACGTCGGCAAGGACAGCCTCTTCGTCAACGTCGGCGAGCGCACCAACGTCACCGGCTCCAAGGCCTTCGCCCGCATGATCCTCGAAGGCCGCTACGACGACGCGCTGTCGGTGGCGCGCCAACAGGTGGAAAACGGCGCGCAGATCATCGACATCAACATGGACGAGGGCATGCTCGACGCCGAGGCGGCGATGGTGCGCTTTCTGTTGCTGATTGCGTCGGAACCCGACATTTCACGGGTGCCGATCATGCTCGACTCGTCGAAATGGAGCGTGATCGAGGCGGGGCTGAAGTGCATCCAGGGCAAGGGCATCGTCAATTCCATTTCGATGAAGGAAGGCGAGGCCGAGTTCATCGAACGCGCCAGGCTGTGCCTGCGCTACGGCGCGGCGGTAATCGTGATGGCCTTCGACGAAACGGGCCAGGCCGACACCTATGCGCGCAAAACCGAAATCTGCGCGCGCGCCTACAAGCTCCTGACCGAAACGGTCGGCTTCCCGCCCGAGGACATCATTTTCGACCCGAATATTTTCGCGGTCGCCACCGGCATCGAAGAGCACGCCAACTACGCGGTCGACTTCATCGAAGCCACCCGCTGGATCCGCCAGAACCTGCCGCACGCGCATATCTCGGGCGGGGTGTCGAACGTCAGCTTCTCGTTCCGCGGCAACGACGCGGTGCGCGAAGCGATCCACACCGCCTTCCTGTATCACGCGATCCAGGCCGGGATGGACATGGGCATCGTCAACGCCGGGCAGCTCGGTGTCTATGCCAACCTCGACCCGGAGTTGAAGGAACGCGTCGAGGACGTGCTGCTCAACCGCCGGGAAGACTCGACCGAGCGGCTGGTGGCTTTTGCCGAAAACGTCAAAGGCGGGGCGAAGGAGCGGGTCGAAGATTTGTCCTGGCGCCAGATGCCGGTGAATGAGCGCCTGAGTCACGCGCTGGTGCAGGGCATCACGCAGTACATCGTCGAGGACACCGAAGCCGCGCGGCTCGAATGCGAGCGCCCGCTGCACGTGATCGAAGGCCCGCTGATGGCCGGCATGAACGTGGTCGGCGACCTGTTCGGCGCCGGCAAGATGTTCCTGCCGCAGGTGGTGAAATCGGCCCGCGTGATGAAGCAGGCGGTAGCGCATTTGCTGCCGTTCATCGAGGCCGACAAGCAGGCAGGCGACGCGCAAAGCGCCGGCAAGATCATCATGGCCACGGTGAAAGGCGACGTCCACGAGCCGGCGCAGAAGATCCTCGACGCCGCGCGCGAGCACAAGGCCGACATCATCGGCCTGTCCGGCCTCATCACGCCCTCGCTGGAGGAAATGGCGCACGTGGCGAAGGAAATGCAGCGTCAGGGCTTTACGCTGCCGCTGCTGATCGGCGGCGCCACCACCTCGCTGGCGCACACCGCCGTGAAAATCGAACCCCATTACGAACATCCGGTGGTGTATGTGAAGGATGCCTCGCGCGCAGTCGGCGTCTGCACCCAACTGCTGTCGAACGACATGCGCGACGCGTTTGCCGCCGAAATCCGCGCGGACTACGCGATCACGCGCGAACGCCACCTCAAGCACAAGTCCGACACCGTGCGGCTGAAGCTGGCCGAAGCGCGCGCCCACAAATTCAGCATCGACTGGTCGCGCTACACGCCGCCTGCGCCGAAGCAGCCCGGCGTCCATGTGCTGAAAGCCTACGATCTGGCGAAGCTGGTCGAAGTCATCGACTGGACGCCGTTCTTCGCCTCGTGGGAGCTGCACGGCAAGTTTCCGAAAATCCTCGACGATGAGGTCGTTGGCGTGGAAGCGACCAAGCTCTATGCCGATGCGCAGACCATGCTGCAGCAGATGATCGCGGAGAACTGGATCGAGGCGCGCGCCGTGTTCGGCCTGTTCCCGGCCAACACGGTCAACGACGACGACATCGAGGTCTACACCGACGAATCGCGCGAGAAGGTGCTGATGACCTGGCACAACCTGCGCCAGCAGATGAAAAAGCCGGAAGGCCGCGCCAACCTGTGCATCGCCGACTTCGTCGCGCCCAAGGCCAGCGGCTTGAAAGACTATCTGGGCGCGTTTGTCGTCACCGCCGGCATCGGCGAGGACGAGCGCGCCCGCGCCTTCGAAGCCGCGCACGACGACTACTCCGCGATCCTGTTCAAGTCGCTGTGCGACCGCTTGGCCGAGGCCTTCGCCGAACACCTGCACTTGCGCGTGCGCCGCGAGTTTTGGGGCTATGCCGGCGAAGAAGCGCTCGCCAACAACGACCTGATCGCGGAAAAATACCAGGGCATCCGCCCCGCCCCCGGCTACCCCGCCTGCCCCGAGCACAGCGAAAAAGCCGCGCTGTTCGACGTGCTCGACGCCACCGCCGCCATCGGTGTAGAACTCACCGAAAACTTCGCCATGTGGCCGGGCGCCGCGGTGTCCGGGTTTTATCTCTCGCACCCCGACAGCCAGTATTTCGCCGTGGCCAAGATCGAGCGCGACCAGGTCGAGGACTACGCGCGGCGCAAGGGCTGGGACATGGCTACGGCGGAACGCTGGCTGGCGCCGAATCTGGCCTACCAAGTCTGAATACGCACTGATGTGAGGCCACGCACCATCAATTTGTATCAATCTTCATCAAATTGATAATTAGCGGCGTATCAATTACTATCAATCATCATTAATCTGATAGTGACCCATGAAAATTCCGCTATCCCCACCGTCAATCGATGAATTGATGATGGCTGTAACCCCCGAGATGTTGCCCCGGTTTCCCCTGCTCAACCTCGGCCCGTTGGCGAATGGGCAATACCTGCACTGGGACGAACTGCGTCATCGCCCCCCCCCCGAAGGGCTCAATCACAAAACCTGGTGGTTGGCGTTGCGCATGGCACGCAGCAGCAATGCACAAGCGTTGCCTTTCAAGGACAAACACGGCAAACCATTCAATTACAGTTTGCCCGAGCCCTTGTTGAAAAACCTGCACGAGATCGACCGAGGGGCTGGGCTGATACCCAGTGGGAGCAAAAATGCCGCGCTGCGGGCCGAGCAAGGACGCTATCTGATGGGTAGTCTGATCGAGGAAGCCATCACCTCCAGCCAACTCGAAGGCGCATCCACCGAGCGGAGGGTCGCTGAAACCATGCTTCGCGAAGGACGCAAACCACGCACCCTCAGCGAGCGGATGATTTTCAATAACTTCGAGGCGATGCGGACGAGTCACACACTATGTGAAGACAAGCTGGAACCTGCACATGTCATCGAATTGCAACGTGTTCTGACCCAAGACACGCTGGAATATCCGGAAGATTGTGGGCATCTACGCACGCGCGACGATATCGAAGTCGTCGCGCCGAACGATGAGAGGCTGGTGCTACATCGCCCGCCGCTGGCGCGCGAGATCCCTGAACGTCTACAAAAGATTTGTGAATTTGCCAATGCACCGGTTTCGGAAGGCAACTTCATTCATCCCGTCGTGCGCGCCATCCTGCTGCATTTCATGATCGGCTACGACCACCCATTTGCCGACGGCAACGGCAGAACGGCACGCACCCTGTTTTATTGGTACATGGCCCGGCAAGGCTATTGGCTGACAGAATACCTGTCGATATCACGCATCCTGAGAAAAGCGCCCGCACAGTACGCGCGCGCCTACTTGCTCACTGAAACCGATGCAGGTGATACCACGTATTTTTTGCTGTATCAAACCCGCGTTATCCTGGACGGTCTTGCCGCACTCTACGATTATCTTGAGCAAAAACAACGCGAACAAACCCGACTAAGCGCGCAACTTAGAAACTTGCATACGCGCGACAAACAATTGAATCATCGGCAGACCGCGTTGCTCTCCCACGCGCTGAAGCGTCCCGACGAATACTTCACGATCGAAAGCCACCAGCGTTCGCATCAGGTCGCTTACGCTACTGCCCGTAGTGATTTGCTTGCGCTTGCCGCCCAGGGTTTATTGGTCGAAACCCTGCATGGCGGCCGCAAACGAGTGTTCTATCCTGCCCAAGATTTGCACGAACGCTTGGAAAACAGCACGCCTCACCAGCTCTGATTGAGCATCTTCTCCAGCCAGAACAGCCCGATCACGGTCTTGGTTTCGCAGATCTTGCCGCTGCGCAGCCAATCCATCGCTTCGCCGAACGGCACCCGCAAGACTTCCAGGAATTCGTCGGGGTCGCGGCCGTGGTTGCCCGGCTCGAGTCCCCGCGCCAGATAAAACGCCAACCGCTCATCCGAGTAGCCGATACAGGGATAGATGGTCGTGACCTCCCGCCATTCTCTCGCGGTGTAGCCGGTTTCCTCTTCAAGTTCGCGTTTCGCACAAGTCAGGTCGTCTTCGTCCGGATCGATCTTGCCGGCAGGCAATTCGATGAAGTCGCGGTGCAGCGGATAGCGGTGCTGGCGTTCCAGCAGCAGGTCGCCGTTGTCGAACACCGGGATGACGACGACGGCACCCGGGTGAACGATGTATTCGCGTGTGGATTCACCGCCATCGGGCAGGCGCACGCGGTCGCGCTTGACGTGCATCAACCGGCCCTTGAAGACGGTTTCGCTGGCAAGCTCGGTTTCGTGGAGGTCTGAGGGTTCGTTTTTCATGGTCAATATAATAGCCACGGAGCGCCGGATCGCAGGCAAAAAAATGCCGGATTCTTGCGAACCCGGCAGAAAAGAGGGGGTTACCCCTCATTGCGGAGAACTTCCTTGCTTGCGGCGGAAACTGCAAGCCCGCTCATCCTAAGAAGGGAATCGAAATCCGGCTATACAACTTTAGTTGTAGATGGATGCTATCTTGTTGTTTATGTTGATTTTAATTTTTCACGGAGCGCCGAATACTGGCGTCTGCTGACCAGCAATCGTCCTTCCAGGCCCTCCAGCCGCAGAAAATGACCGTCGTCGTCGCCCGGTAATTTGCCTATTTCGCGCACCCGCGCGCGCGCCACCAGACAATTTCGGTGGATGCGCAGGAAGGCCGCGTCAAACTCGGTTTCCAGCCGGCTAAGCGATTCCTCGATCAGAAATTCCCGGACGGGCGTGCGCACGGTCACGTACTTGAGTTCAGCCTTGAGATACAGGATATCCGCCACCGGAATCAGCACGATGCGGCCTTTTTCGTTGACCGACAGATGGGTGCGGGCTTGCGGGTGCGCCTCGCGCAACTGATCCAGCGTGGCTGCGCTTAATTTGTGCGCCCGCGCCAGGGCGCGCACCAGCCGGTCGGCGCGCACCGGTTTCAGCAGATAATCGACCGCATTCAAATCGAATGCCTGGCAGGCATAGGCATCGTAAGCGGTGCTGAAAATAATCGCGGGCGGGGTGGCCAGCCGGTTGAGATGGCCGGCGCATTCCAGCCCGTCCATGCCCGGCATGCGGATATCGAGCAGGACCGCATCGACCGGCTGTTGCTGAACCCGAGCCAGTGCATCCAGCCCATTGCCAGCCTCGCCCACAATTTCAACCGGCAGGCGGTCCGCGCAATCCGCCAGCACGTCGCGCAGTCGACGACGCGCAGGGGGCTCGTCATCGACGATGAGCAGGCGCAGGGGCGGGCTGGGTGCGGTCATGGGTATAGGGAATGACGATATGTACCTGGTAAACGACGCCCAGCGGTTCCAACTTGAATTGGGCGTCGAGATCGAAGTGCAGCAGCAGGCGCTCGCGGATATTGGCGAGCGCGATGCGATTGCCCTTGTGGTGGCTGACTTGCGTGGCGACGGGGTTGCGTACGACGATGTGGACCTTGTCGGCGCTGAGATAGATATTGAGGCTGATTTCGCCGCCTTCGGGTTGCGGCTCGATGCCGTGGTAGACCGCGTTTTCCACCAGCGGCTGGACCACCAGAGGCGGGATCAATGCGTCAGCCGGCATCTTGTTGATGTGCCAAACAACCTGCAGGCGATCGCCCAGGCGCAATTGTTCCAGTTCCAGATAAGCGCGCGTGAGCGCGACTTCGTCTTCCAGCGGCACCAGCTGGCTGGCATTGTTCATCAGGGCGCGAAACAGATCGGCCATGTTTTCCAGAGCGTGCTCGGCCCGACGGGGGTCGCTGCGCACCAATGACAACACCGCGTTCAGGCTGTTGAACAGAAAATGGGGACGGATCCGCGCCTGCAAGGCTTGCAGGCGCGCCTCGGTAATGGCGGGCGACAAGGCGCGGGCGCGCAGGTTGAAGTAAGCCAGCAGCCCTGCGCCCAGCAGCAGGGAAAAAACGGCCACCGCAGTCAATGAAAAAACACCCGGCCCTGCCAGCAGCGGTTGCAGCCATCGCGTCGCCAACACCGGCGCTCCCACGCCAAGCGCCAGCGTGAAACCGACGCCCAGTCGATAAGGCTGGCTGCGCAACCAGCGCCCCGCTGCGCACAAGGCCAACAGCGTGAGCAGCAAGGCGGGCTGTGCCAGCGCTGACAATTCAATAAACGCGGCCCCAAATGTCGACACATCCGGACTGCGTGCGACCTCCCCCGCAACCAGCGCGGCTTCCACCGTCAACGCGATGCGAAGGTTTACCCCCAAGTGACAGAAGTTCGGTAATTCGACCTGCCGGTTGTTATGATTCTTTCTTTTCATCCCATCCTTTGCCCCATGAGCACGCCATCGACACCCCCGGACGGGTCACCCGCCGCCTGGTCCGGCCGGTTTTCCGAGCCTGTATCTGAAATCGTCAAACGCTACACCGCGTCCATTTCCTTCGATTACCGGTTGGCCGAGTTCGATATCCAGGGCTCGCTGGCGCACGCCGCCATGTTGCACCACGTCGGCGTCCTCTCCAAGGACGACCTCGCCGCGATTCAGCGCGGCATGGCCGAGCTGCGGACCGAAATTCGCGCCGGCCAGTTCAATTGGTCGCTCGACAAGGAAGACGTCCACCTCAACATCGAGGCCGCGCTGACCGCGAAAATCGGCGACGCCGGCAAGCGGCTGCACACCGGTCGTTCGCGCAACGACCAGGTGGCGACCGATATCCGCCTCTACCTGCGCGACGCCATCGACCGCATTCTGGCGGGCCTCAACGCCTGCCAGACCTCGCTCGTCGACCTGGCCGAACAGCACGCGGACACCGTCATGCCCGGCTTTACCCACCTGCAGGTGGCGCAGCCGGTGACGTTCGGCCACCACCTGATGGCGTACGTCGAGATGCTGGTGCGCGACGCCGAGCGCATGGCCGACTGCCGCCGCCGCGTCAACCGGCTACCGCTGGGGGCCGCCGCGCTGGCCGGCACCAGCTTCCCGATTGACCGCGCCTTTGTCGCGCGCGAACTCGGCTTCGACGGCATATGCGAAAACTCGCTCGATGCCGTCTCCGATCGCGACTTCGCCATCGAGTTTACCGCCGCCGCTTCAATATTGATGATGCACCTGTCGCGCCTGTCGGAAGAGCTGATCCTGTGGATGAGTCCGCGCTTCGGTTTCATCGACCTGGCCGACCGCTTCTGCACCGGCTCTTCCATCATGCCGCAGAAAAAAAACCCCGACGTGCCCGAACTGGTGCGCGGCAAGACCGGGCGGGTCAACGGCCATCTGGTCGCCCTGCTCACGCTGATGAAAGGCCAGCCGCTGGCCTACAACAAGGACAACCAGGAAGACAAGGAACCGATCTTCGACACGGTCGATACGCTGACCGATACGCTGGCGATTTACGCCGACATGCTCACAGGTATTACCGTCAAGCCGGACGCGATGCGCGCCGCCGTGATGCAGGGCTTCGCCACCGCCACCGATCTGGCCGACTATCTGGTGAAAAAAGGCGTGCCCTTCCGCGACGCCCACGAGGTGGTGGCGCGCGCCGTTCGCACGGCCGACAGCAGCGGCCGCGACCTGGCCGACCTGGCGCTGGCCGAACTGCAGGCGTTCAGCCCGATGATTACGGACGATGTGTACCATGTGCTGACGCTGGAAGGCTCGCTCGCCGCCCGCGATCATCTGGGCGGCACTGCGCCGGCGCAGGTGCGCGCAGCCATCGCGCGGGCCAGAAAGCGGCTTTAATCCGAAGGGGTTAATTCGAATCCGGCAACGACGGATGCTGCGTCGGGGCTGCGTGCTCGCGGCAAATCCGTCGCACCTCCGGACTGCTGAGCTTTTCCTGCTTCAATCCGCAAAAATAGCTGCGCGGCCCCAGCCGCTGGTTGTGGCGGCAGGTCGAACAGACGCCAAAACTGCGTTTTCCGCTTTGCGCCTGCACCTGCACCAGCACCTGCCGCAACACCACCATCGCCGATGTCACGCGCGCCGGGCTGGCGGTTTGCACGATATCGCGCCACGCCCCGCCGGCGCTCAGCGTCTTCAACAGGTTGGAACCCGCCTCGGCCAGAATCAGGCGCACCACCCGGCCGTCGCGGGGATCGGTATAACGCGACAGCAGCCTGCGGCGCGCCAAAACCAGCACCGTTTGCGACACCGTGCCTTTGGTCAGCCCGAGGTATTCGGTCAGCGCCTGCGGCGTATTGCTGTAGCGGTTGGCCTGGTTCAGATAAAACAGCACCTGCAAATGCACCGGCTGCAAGCCCTGTGCCGAGCCCGCCTGGCGCAAATCGGCCCGGGTCAGCAGCGACAGCCGCTCGACCAGATCAAACAGGGTAAGCGCCTGGCTTTTCAAGTGTGCTCAGAAGCGGATCGAGCCGCCGCCCTGCAGGGCAACCAGCGCGGCCAGTTTGGCGTAAAGCGGTTCGCCGCTCTTGGTGTCGGCCCAGCCATCGGCCACCGGCATGAAGTGGAAACCGCCCGAGCGCGCCGCCACCCAGAGTTCCTTCGCCACGCCGTGGCGGTTGATGATGAGCTTGCTGCCGTCGTCGAACTCGACCTCGATGATGCCGTCCGCCGGCGTCTCGAAATCCAGACCGGCCGCTTCCAGCGCCTGTTCGATATGGGCCAATGTCGCGCCGGCGGCCTGGTTAAACTCAGCCTCATTCAATTCAATTCTCATCATGGTGTCCCGTGCTAACATTCCGCGCATGAAACTGCGCACCCTAACTATCGTGTCCCTGCTGCTATGCGGACTGA
>NCIF01000239.1 GCA_002256785.1 Hydrogenophilales bacterium 17-61-9 | reverse complement strand
TGACCGAGGTCGTTCGTCGCAGCCTGCCCGATGTGCTATTCGTCATTGCCGGCGAAGGCCCGGCGCGCGCCTCGCTGGAAAAAACGGTGGCGAAGCGTGGGCTCGGCGACAACGTGCGCTTCATCGGCTATCTGGAGCGCCGCACCGAGTTGCCAGGCTGCTACTGCGCGGCGGACGTGTTCGTGTTCGCCTCCAAAACCGAAACCCAGGGCCTGGTGCTGCTGGAGTCGATGGCGCTCGGCGTGCCGGTGGTGGGGCTGGCCGAAATGGGAACAAAAGATGTGCTGCAGGAAGGCCAGGGTTGCCGCATCGCGCCGGACGATGTCGACGGTTTTGCCCGCGTGCTGCTGCCCTTGTTGGCTGACCGCACGGCCGCGCGGCAGCTGGGCGAGGCTGGCAAACATTACGCCGCAGGCTGGAGCGAGGCGACAATGGAAACGTCGATGCTTCAGCTGTATCAATCGCTGGCTGCAGCCGGAGAGGGGGTTCCGGACCCGTCCGTACGCGCTGCCGGGTGAGTGCAGCCAACCTGCATTCGCGCAACCGGAAATGCCCTCTGGCGTCGGGCGTATGGGGTGGGGTCGCATTCGCTTGGCTGACGCATGCAACGCGCGCTTGGACGCTTTTAACGCACGCAACGCGGCGCAGCCGCTGCCTGTCTGGGGTCAATTGAGGTTTCTTCGGCTGCCCTGACGCAACTTGACCCGGGTGAACGGCAATGCAAGCATGCCTGCTGACCCCGCCCAGCCTGTCGCTGCCTTGAACCCTTTGCCACCGCCCTACATTGGCCGTTTCGCCCCGTCGCCCACCGGGCCGTTGCACTTTGGCTCGCTGGTCGCGGCGCTGGCGAGCTGGCTCGATGCGCGCGCGGCCGGGGGGCGCTGGCTGCTGCGGATGGAAGACCTCGATCGTCCGCGCTGCGTGGCGGGCGCTGCAGACACCATCCTGCGCCAGCTCGAAGCCTGCGGACTGCAGTGGGATGGCGCCGTGGCGGTCCAGTCAGAGCGTGACGACGCCTATGCGGCCGCGCTCGACGCGTTGATCGCCCGAGGCCTGGCTTACCCCTGCGCCTGCACGCGCGCCCGGCTGGCCCCGGCGCCGCGCAATGCTGAAGGTGAGATTGTTTATCCCGGCACGTGCCGCAACGGACTGCCCGCCGGTGCCGCGGCGCGTGCCTGGCGGCTGCGGGTACCGCCAGGGACGGTCGCTTTTCACGACCGCATCCATGGCGATCTCGGCCAGAATGTCGCCCGTGAAGTTGGCGACTTCATCGTCAGGCGCGCCGATGGCCTGTTCGCCTACCAGCTCGCAGTAGTGGTGGACGATGCCTGGCAGGGCGTCAGCCATGTTGTGCGCGGCGCCGATCTGCTGTGGAACACGCCGCGCCAGATCGTGCTGCAAACCCTGCTCGGGCTGGCCACGCCTGCTTATGCCCATGTCCCGCTTATCACCAACGCCGCCGGGCAAAAGCTCTCCAAACAGACCCTTGCGCCCGCGCTGCCGTTGACCG
>NCIF01000238.1 GCA_002256785.1 Hydrogenophilales bacterium 17-61-9 | reverse complement strand
TGCGCGCCCCACCACTGGAATCAGCCATGAACGCCCCATTGCCCGAACACATCCGCAAGGCCCTCGAAACCGTGAGCCTTGAAGACAAATACACCCTGGACCAGGGCCGCGCCTTCATGAGCGGTGTGCAGGCCCTGGTGCGCCTGCCCATGCTGCAGCGCCAGCGCGATGCCGCAGCGGGACTGAACACCGCCGGTTTCATCAGCGGCTACCGGGGCAGCCCGCTGGGCACTTATGACCAGGCGCTGTGGGCCGCGAAGAAGCACCTGGCCGAGAACCACATCGTCTTCCAGCCCGGCGTGAACGAAGAGCTGGGTGCCACGGCCGTGTGGGGCACGCAGCAGCTCGACCTGTACCCCGAGAAGAAGAAATACGACGGCGTGTTCGGCATCTGGTACGGCAAGGGCCCGGGCGTGGACCGCTGCTCTGACGTGTTCAAGCACGCCAACATGGCCGGCACCGCCCAGCACGGCGGCGTGATCGCCATTGCCGGCGACGACCACATCAGCAAGAGCAGCACGGCGCCGCACCAGAGTGACCACATCTTCAAGGCCTGCGGCACGCCGGTGTTCTTCCCGAGCAATGTGCAGGACATCCTCGACATGGGCCTGCATGCCTTCGCCATGAGCCGTTTCTCGGGCGTGTGGTCGGGCATGAAGACCATCCAGGAGGTGGTCGAATCTTCGGCCAGCGTGTCGGTTCAGCCGGACCGCGTGAAGATCATCCTGCCCGAGGACTTCGCCATGCCGCCGGGCGGCCTGCACATTCGCTGGCCCGACGTGCCGCTGGAGCAGGAAGCGCGCCTCATGGACTACAAGTGGTACGCCGCGCTGGCCTATGTGCGCGCCAACAAGCTCAACTACAACGTGATCGAGGGTCCGAATGACCGCTTCGGCATCATCGCCAGCGGCAAGGCCTACAACGACACGCGCCAGGCATTGATGGATCTGGGCCTGGACGACGACACCTGCCGGAGCCTCGGCATCCGCGTGCACAAGGTCAACGTGGTGTGGCCGCTGGAGGCCACCATCACGCGCAGCTTCGCCGAAGGCCTGCAGGAGATCCTGGTGGTGGAGGAGAAGCGACAGGTCATCGAGTACCAGCTCAAGGAGGAGCTGTACAACTGGCGCGCCGATGTGCGCCCCAACGTGCTGGGCAAGTTCGACGAGCCGGAAGGCGACAGCACGGGCGGCGAATGGTCCATGCCCAACCCGAGCCAGAACTGGCTGCTGCGCGCCAAGGCCGATCTGACGCCCGCCCTCATCGCCAAGGCCATCGCCAAGCGGTTGAAGAAGCTGGGCGTGTCCGACGACATCATCGCGCGCATGGATGCGCGCATCGCCACCATCGAGGGGCGCGAGCGTGCCATGGTCGAGCTCAAGACCGATACCGGCGAACGCACCCCCTGGTTCTGCAGCGGCTGCCCACACAACACCAGCACGCGCGTGCCCGAGGGCTCCCGCGCCGTGGCGGGCATCGGCTGCCACTACATGACGGTGTGGATGGACCGCAGC
>NCIF01000237.1 GCA_002256785.1 Hydrogenophilales bacterium 17-61-9 | reverse complement strand
CATGCCCACCATGCCTAATCAAGCCGTTCCAACTGGCGAGAACGCTGCCCTGCAGATCCGTAATCTGGACTTTTTCTATGGCGATTTCAAAGGGCTCAAGAACGTCAATCTGGACATTGCCGACAATAAGGTAACCGCCTTTATCGGCCCGTCCGGATGCGGTAAATCCACCTTGTTGCGAACTTTTAATCGTATGTATGACCTTTATCCGGGGCAGAGAGCCGAAGGTCAAATCATGTTTCACGGCAAGAACCTGCTGGACAAGGGGCAGGACGTGAACATGGTGCGAGCCAAAATTGGCATGGTGTTTCAAAAGCCAACACCGTTTCCAATGACGATTTATGAAAACATTGCGTTTGGTGTGCGCTTGTACGAGCAACTGTCAAAAAGCGCGATGGACGATCGGGTCGAGTGGGCGCTCAACAAGGCTGCACTGTGGGCCGAGGTAAAAGACAAGCTGCAGCAAAGCGGCTTGTCGCTCTCTGGTGGCCAGCAGCAGCGTTTATGCATCGCGCGCGCAGTTTCCGTCAAGCCTGAAATTGTATTGCTGGACGAGCCAACTTCTGCGCTGGATCCGATATCAACCGCCAAAATTGAAGAACTCATCAACGAGCTCAAAAACGAATACACCATTGCCATCGTTACCCACAACATGCAGCAAGCCGCCCGGATCTCTGATTTCACTGCCTTCATGTACTTGGGTGAATTGATTGAGTTCAATGAAACCGGAACGATCTTTATGCGGCCAGGCAAAAAACAGACTGAAGATTACATTACTGGCCGGTTTGGGTGACATTGCTGGCATTTTGCCCTGTTACAGGTTGACCGTCCCGCACGATGCGCTTACCATCGCGGACTTTTGTCTGGCGGACCCACAATGCGCAAGAAGCTCGTAGCCGGTAACTGGAAAATGCACGGCAGTCTGGCCGAAAATACCGCCTTGCTGAACGCACTCAAACCGGCTTTGGTTGGAGTGAACGCGGTAGTTTGCGTCCCTTTTCCCTACTTGTCGCAAGCGCAGGCGATATTGAGTGGGTCGTCCATTGCCTGGGGCGCGCAGAACCTGTCCGAGCACAATAAAGGTGCTTACACTGGAGAGGTATCGGCTTCCATGCTGATGGATTTTGGTTGCAGTTATGTGATTGTCGGCCACTCCGAGCGACGCAGCCAGTACGGCGAATCCGATGAGCTTGTTGCAGGTAAATATGTTGCTGCTCAGGCGGCAGGATTGATACCTATTCTGTGTGTGGGCGAATCCCTGGATGAGCGTGAATCGGGTGTAACCGAAGCAGTTGTTGCGCGCCAGCTGGATGCCGTGATCAAACTCGCCGGAGTGGATTCCTTGGCAGCCGCGATCGTTGCTTATGAGCCAGTGTGGGCCATTGGAACGGGCAAGACAGCTTCTCCTGAGCAAGCTCAAGCAGTTCATGCATTTATTCGTGCCAAGATAGCTGCCCTTAATCCTGATCTTGCGAGTCGATTGATAATTCAATACGGGGGTAGCGTAAAGGCAGCG
>NCIF01000236.1 GCA_002256785.1 Hydrogenophilales bacterium 17-61-9 | reverse complement strand
GAGCTTGCGGATCGACACTCATTGAGCACAGCCTCCTTTCTTAAGGATGTCACCAAGCCCGTGCGCAACCTAAAATAGTTGAGGAATCACACTCTTTGAGCGTCCGCTTTTCCGAATTTCCAATGACTTCTGTAAACAGGAAGCACCAATTCGGCATTTTTATAAGCGGACATTGATGCGTGTTCGGTTGTGGTGGTCGTGAATGACTGCAACGGCCGATGAACTGACGGTCAGAGCTAATTACTTACTCGCGTTGGCGGCAACTATGTGATTTGCATCTCCATCCGGAGGCTGTTCTGCAGGCGCCGGATGGACAAGGTCGGAAGCATGCTGCTTGAGTCAGCGCTGGCGTTTTTCCAGCGTCTTTTCCCAGTCGGTCGGCGGTGTGCCCTGCCCCAGCCGCATGATGCGGCCCACTTCGTTTTCATACCAGCCGTAGTCCTGTTTGTTGGGTTCGGCTTCATACCCCCAGAGCGCGCCATCGGCGTCCTGAGCCAGCCAGTTCACCCAGTCGGGTAGAGAAAGCAGATCCATCAAAGAGGCCCCGCTTGCACGGGCAGGTCGTTCCATGCCCATTCAAGCAACGCTTGCTGGGCGCTTTGTGCCTGTTTGGCATTGGCGTGATTGACCAGCATGACGAAGGCCATGCGGCGTCCGCTGGCGGTGTACACATAGCCCGCCAGCGCGCTGGCGTCGCGCAGGGTGCCGGTCTTCAGATGGGCACGGCCTGCCAGGGGGCTGCCGTTGAAACGACGCTTGAGCGTGCCGTCGATCGCGAGCAGCGGCAGGCTCGATTCGAATTCGGAAAACAGCGGGCTGGCGTAAGCCGCGCGAAGCAGCTGGTTCAGGGTTGTTGCGCTGACGCGTTCGATGCGCGACAAGCCGGCGCCGTTTTCCAGCACCAGTTTATGGGTCGATACGCCGCGGCTGGCCAGCGCCGCAACGACCGCGCGCGCGCCTTTGTCCAGCATTGCCGGCGCGCCGTAGGCTTGGGCGCCCAGGGTCAGGAACAGGTTGCGGGTCATCAGGTTGTTGGAATACTTGTTGAGGCTGGTCAACACGTCGGTCAAGGGCGGCGAGGCGAACCGCAGCAGCGGCGGTGTCGACGGGGCCATGCCCGGCTGGGTCGATCCACTCAGCGTGCCGCCCGCTTCTGCCCACAATCCGCGAAAGATGAAATCAAAGGTGACAACGGGCTCAAACAGGTTCAAGGACAGCGTCTGCTCGCCGCATCGCGCCGGATAACGACCGCTCACCACCAATTCTTGTTTTGCCGGATCGGGGATCGCGGGCGTGGCCGCCTCTTTCCAGCCATTGCAAGGCGCATTGTCCGACAGCACCAGGTCGGAACGGATGCTGATTCCAGGCAGCGCGACATCGGGAACGATATCGACCTCTTGTCCGTTGGGTTTGATATTCAGCAGCGTGGCATTGAAGTTGGCCAGCAGCGCGCCGGGAATGGCGTTGTAGAGCGCCAGGGGTTCGCCGTCGAACGCGCCGGGGTCGAGCGGCGGCAA
>NCIF01000117.1 GCA_002256785.1 Hydrogenophilales bacterium 17-61-9 | reverse complement strand
AGTACCACTTCATCCCGGATGGAAAATTCAGGCCCTATCTGGGCGCGGGTATCAACTATACGCATTTCTCGGACGTCGATCTCGACGTGCCGGGCGTTGGACCGCTGGCTCTGGATAAAGACAGCTGGGGGGCCGCGCTGCAGGCAGGCTTCGACGTGGAAATCTACAAAGACAAATTTATCAATTTCGACATCAAGAAAATTTACATCGACTCCGACGTAAAACTTGCGGCGAACGGGGCCAAAGTCAGCCATATCAAGCTCGATCCCATCGTGGTTGGGGTCGGTTTCGGCTGGAGGTTTTAGCGGCCGGGTCGATTCTGGCCGGGGCCCGATTGGAGGCTGGATGAGGCTGAAAACCCGTCAACTCCCGGCCTGATATGGCGGCAAGGCGCGCCACGATGCGCCTGTCGGCGTTAGCGCGCCGACAGGTAGCGGGGGAAGGCCTGTTTGTCGAGCAGGATTTCGATGAGGTTGATGCTGCCGGTCAGGTCGGCGGTTGCAAATAGCGCGTCGAGTCCGGCTTCGGTTTCGATGCGGTAATGCTTGACTCCGAACGATTGCGCGAGCAGGCCGAAGTCGGGATTCACAAAGTCGCAATCGATATAGCGCTCGCCATAAAGCTGGAACTGGTTCTTGCGGATGAGACTCAGCGTGCCGTTGTTGATCACCACCACATTGAGCGGGATGCCGTAATTCACCGCCGTCATCATTTCCATGCAGCACATCTGGAAACCGCCGTCGCCGAGGATGGCGAAGGTGGGGCTGTCCGGCGAAAAGCAGCGCGCGCCGATGGCGGCGGGCAGGGCGTGGCCGAGCGAGGAGATGCCGGAGTTGGGAAAATAGTGGTTGCGGTCGGACACGTCGAACCAGCTTTGCGCGAAGACGATGTTGTCGTCGAACACCAGCGCGTTATGCGGGAAGCGCTGGGCGAGTGCGCTGAAGAATAACTGCATCAGACGAAATTGCGCCGGCTGCGCAGCGCTGGCGTCACCCGCTGGCGCCGCCGTGGCGGCCTGATGACTGTCCAGCAGGTCACGGGCCTTGGGCGGCATGCCATCGGATTCCAGCGTGGCGAACACGTCTTCCACCGCCGCACAGATGTCGCCGCAGATCGCCACGTCCGGCTGGAACACGCGGCCGATCTGGGCGGCGTCGCGGTCGACCTGGGCGATTTTCTTGTTGGCCAGCAGCTTCGCGTCCCACAGATAGCTGGTTCGTTCGTTAAAGCCGGCGCCGAGAAAAATCAGCAGGTCGGCGTGATCGACCAGGTAGCGGTAGGCGTCGCCATTTGATGTGACGCCGAGGCAGCCGAGCGACAGCGGCGTGCCCTCGGCCACCACGCCCTTGGCCTTGAGGCTGGTGGTGACGGGAATATTGAAGCGTTCGGAAAATGCTGCGACGATTTCGCGCGCGCCGGCCTGAATGCAGCCGTGCCCCGCGACGATGACAGGCGTGCGCGCGGCGCGCAGCAGGTCGGCCAGTGCTGTTGTCGGCGTGGTGTGGCGAATCGCTGCCCGGCTGGGAAAGTGAATCTGCTCGAGTACGCTGTCGTCGACCGCCTCCTTCTGCACGTTATACGGAATCGACAGCAGCGCCGGCCCCGGCTCGGGCCCAAGCAGCGCCTGCGTGGCCTGGTTCAGCACCTGGCCCAGATAGTCGGTGCGCTCGACCAGCTTGCGATAGCGCGTGACGCTGGCGAACAGCGCGCCCTGGTCGATGGCGCCGCCTTCGCCCGAGCTTTCCTGCAGGCCGCCACGGCCGAAGATGTAGGTGGACGTCTCGCCGGTGATCGCCAGCACCGGCAGCCGCTCGGCGTAGGCGTTGGCGATGCCGGTGATGAGATTGGTCGCGCCCGGTCCTGCGGTGGCGATGCAGGCGGCGGGCCGGTGCGCCACCCGCGCATAGCCGCCCGCCATGAAGGCCGCGCCCTGCTCGTGCTTCACCAGCACGCTCTTCACGCCGGAGTCGTGCAGGCGGTCGTAGATCGGCAGCACGTGCGCGCCCGGCATGCCAAAGATGTGGTCGATCCCCAGGCGCTCCAGATACCTGACGATGAGTTCGCTGACGGAAATATTCATGTGCCTGATTTTTTTATCGTGTTTGCGGTCTCGCTCCAATCCGGCGCACAGATTCATGCAGCCGGAACCCCCGGATTGGAGCACAAGACGCCGCGCGGGAAAACCTTGGGCGTTTTGCGGGATAGCGAAGCGGGCGACCGTTGATCCGGTCGCCCGGCGTTCAGGCGTGCGCCAGTTGCTGCTCGATTTCGGTAAAAGTGAGGGCGACTTCGGCGGTTTGCACGGTGATGCCGAGCTGCTTGCACAGTTGCGACAGCGACAACAGGCCGCGCACCATTTTCCGGCCGCCTGCGCTTTCGAACACCAGCGCGTGCTGGCGGCCGCGCGACTTGAGCGTTTCCAGCACGTGGCCGACGCTGGCGTGGGAGAGATCGTCGAAGTCGATGGCTTCCAGCAGATCGACCGGGGTCATGATGTCGGCCACCCGCACCTCGTCGCGGTGGATGCCCCGGCCTTGCATCGCCTGCATGGGCTTCTCGCCGTAGATGTCGGTGCTGGTGACCAGCCCGGCCACCCGGTCCTCGCCGTCCATCACGAACAGCAGGCGGACCTTGCGCCGGATCATGCGGGCCTCGGCCTGCTGGAGCGTGTCGTCCGGGCTGGCAATGAAGGCCGTCATGCGCCGGAAATCGGTCATCACATCGATCGCCGGCTGCGTCAGCTTGACGCGTTCCGGCAAGTCGCATGTCGGGCGCAGCAGTCCGGCGGATTGGTCGAGGTGGCTGGTGGGCAAAGGACTGGTGTTCATGGCGTCTCTCCTTGCATCGGTTTAGGGGTGCCGTCGCGCGATGAAAAGAATCGGGCGCGACCGCCTATCCTCATCCTTGCCCATTCTGTTGTCTATTCAAGAATTTTTTGCAGCTTATAAACAGATTCCGGATTACGCCCGGCGGGTCCTGGCCGCTATGTTGCGAGCGCCCGTGCATGAAACGCCAGATGCTCGCCGATGAAACTGGCGATGAAGTGATAACTGTGATCGTAGCCATCCTGCATTCGCAACGTGAGCGGGATGCCGCGCGCGGCACAGGCGGCTTGCAGGTTTTGCGGAAACAGCTGCCCGGCCAGAAATTCGTCGGCGGTGCCGTGGTCGATCAGCACGGGCGGCAGCGTCGCGCCGGCCTGGACCAGGCAGGTGGCATCCCAGGCCTCCCATGTTTTTTGGTCTTCGCCGAGGTAAGCGCCGAAACAGCCTTGCCCCCACGGGCTCTCCACCGGGTTGCAAATCGGCGAGAAGGCCGAGACCGAGGCGTACATACCGGGGTTTTTCAGCGCGCAGATCAGTGCGCCGTGGCCGCCCATCGAGTGGCCGCTGACGGCGCGCCTGCCGGGGATCGCGGGGAAATTCGCCTCGACGAGCGCAGGCAGTTCGCGGGTGACGTAGTCGTACATGCGGTAGTGCGTGGCCCATGGCGCCTGGGTGGCATTGACGTAGAAGCCGGCGCCTTTTCCCAGGTCGTAGCGTTCGGGCGCGTCGGGCACGGCGTCGCCGCGCGGGCTGGTGTCGGGCATGACGAGAATCAGGCCCAGCTCGGCCGCGTAGCGCTGCGCGCCGGCTTTGGTGCGCACGTTGTCGTCGCTGCAGGTCAGCCCCGACAGCCAGTACACCACCGGAAGTTTCTGTGTCGCGGCCTGCTGCGGCAGGTAGACCGAAAAGGTCATGCTGCAATTGCAGGTGTCGGATTCGTGCTGCCAGCGTTCGAGCCAGCCGCCGAATTCCTTGATGCGTTCAACTTGTTTCATCGCCGCCTCAGAAAATGATGACCGAGCGAATGCTCTTGCCTTCATGCATCAGGTCGAAGGCGCGGTTGATGTCTTCGAGCGGCATGGTGTGGGTGACGAGTTTGTCCAGCTCGATCTTGCCGGCCATGTAGTTGTCGACGTAGCCCGGCAGTTGCGAACGGCCTTTGACGCCGCCGAATGCCGTGCCTTTCCAGGTACGGCCGACGACCAGATTGAACGGGCGGGTGCTGATTTCCTGCCCCGATCCGGCCACGCCGATCACGGTCGATACGCCCCAGCCCATGTGGGTGCATTCGAGCGCGTCGCGCATCACGTTGACGTTGCCGATGCACTCGAACGAATAGTCGACGCCGCCCTTTGTCAGGTCGCGGATGTATTCGACCAGCGAGCCGTTGACTTCGCGCGGATTGATGAAGTCGGTTGCGCCGAGCGCCTTCGCCATTTCGAACTTGTCGGGGTTGAGGTCGATGGCGAGGATGCGGCCGGCCTGCGCCATCACCGCGCCCTGGATGCACGACAGGCCGATGCCGCCCAAGCCGAACACGGCGACGGTCGAGCCCGGCTCGACCCTGGCGGTGTTGAGCACCGCGCCGATGCCGGTGGTGACGCCGCAGCCGAGCAGGCAGACCTTGTCCAGCGGCGCAGCGGGGTTGATTTTTGCGAGCGCGATTTCCGGCACCACGGTGTATTCGGCAAAGGTCGAGCAGCCCATGTAGTGGAAGATCGGCTTGCCGTTTTTGGAAAAACGCCGGGTGCGGTCGGGCATATAGCCGGTCCACACGGTGGCGGCGATCGACTGGCACAGGTTGGTCTTGGGCGAGGCGCAGTATTCGCAGTGGCCGCATTCGGGAATGTAGAGCGGGATCACGTGGTCGCCCGGCTTCAGCGTTTTCACGCCCGGCCCGCATTCCACCACGATGCAGCCGCCTTCGTGGCCGAGGATGCAGGGGAAAGCGCCTTCCGGGTCGTCGCCCGACAGCGTGAAGGCGTCGGTGTGGCAGACGCCGCTGGCGACGACCTGCAACAGCACCTCGCCTTCGCGCGGACCCTCAACCTCCACTTCTTCGATTGACAATGGTTGCTTGGCTTCCCAGGCGACAGCGGCACGGGCTTTCATGGACAGGCTCCTTGATTGGGGGGACAACGCGGTTTTCAGCGGGGCGATGATGATGCCTAATTTTCGGGGCAGCAACAACGCACGCCGGGTAGGGGTATCGGATGCGGCTCAGCCGGTTTGTCGCAGCAGCTTTTGAAAAGCCGCCTCAAACGATTTGACGCCGTCGTCCTGCAGGGTATTGCCGATTGTATCCATATCAACACCGCGCTGCGCCAGTTCGGCCAGTTGGGCTGTTGCTTCCGCAATCCCTTCTTCCACATGGAGTCCCGGCTGGCCGTGCTCGCGCAGCGCGGCCAGCGTCTTGTCGGGCAGGGTGTTGATGGTTTCGCGGCCGATCAGCGGCTCGACGTAGAGCAGATCGTGGTAATCCGGGTTCTTGACGCCGGTGCTCGCCCACAACAGGTATTGGGGCGTTGCGTCTTGTTTCGCCAGTTCGGCGAAGGCCTCGCCATGGAATATGTCCAGATAGCTTTGGTAGGCGAGTTTGGCCATCGCCACCGCCGCCTTGCCGCGCAGGGACAAGGCCTCCTGGGTGCCGATTTCTGCCAGTTGCGTATCGACCAGGGTGTCGACGCGCGACAGGAACAGGCTCGCCACCGCCTTGCTGCGGCGCACGTCGGCGCCGGCACGCGCACGCGCGGCGAGGCCGCGGATATACGCATGGAATACCGCTTCGGTCTGCGCCACTGAAAACAGCAGGGTTACGTTGACGTTGATGCCGAGTGCCGTCAGGGATTCGAACGCGCTGACGCCTTCGGGCGTGCCCGGCACCTTGATCAGCAGGTTGCGGCGATCCACAGCGGCGAAGAGGCGCTGCGCTTCTGCCACCGTGCGCGGAGCGTCATAGGCCCAGCGCGGCGCGACTTCCAGGCTGACATAGCCATCGTTGCCGCTACTGGCTTCAAACGTGGGCAACAGCAAGTCGCAGGCTGCCTGAATGTCGGGAATGACCAGTGCCTCATAGCGACGCTCTGCATCCGGTTCGCTGAGCTTCAGCCTGGCCAGATCCTCTGCGTAGTAGGGGCTGGTGGCGAGCGCGTTCTGGAAAATCGAGGGGTTCGACGTCACGCCCGATATGCCATCCCCGGCGATGAGTTGGGTCAGGCCGCCATCATGGATCAGGCTGCGCGACAGGTTGTCCAGCCAGAGGCTTTGACCGAGCGTGGCGACGTGCTGCGTGGTATTCATGGGCTGCACCTCATGGTGGAACGGTTCAGAATAGAATACCCCATAGTAACAAGTTCAGCGGACTGCGGAGGCCGGCGCCCGAGGCCGCGCCTGTGCTAGACTTCGGCGCATTCCTTCGGCTCTGCCGGATTAAAATATCAAAATTTTTACCAGGTCATCCCCATGTCAGGCAGCACACTCGGCAAACTGTTCTGTGTCACCGTGTTCGGCGAATCGCACGGCCCCGCGATCGGCTGCGTGGTCGACGGCTGTCCGCCCGGCATGGCGCTGGCCGAGGCCGATATTCAGCATGATCTTGACCGCCGCAAGCCCGGCACCTCGCGCCATGTGACCCAGCGCCGCGAATCCGACAGCGTGGAAATCCTTTCCGGCACCTACGAAGGCAAAACCACCGGCACGCCGATCGCGCTGCTGATCCGCAACGAGGACCAGCGCAGCAAGGACTACGGCAATATCAGCGAGACTTTCCGTCCCGGTCACGCCGACTACACCTACACGCAGAAATACGGCGCACGCGATCCGCGCGGCGGCGGCCGTTCGTCGGCCCGGCTGACCGCTCCGATCGTGGGCGCCGGCGCCATTGCCAAAAAATGGCTGGCCGAGAAATATGGCATCGTGATACGCGGCTACATGAGTGCGTTGGGTCCGGTCGACATTCCCTTCGAGTCGTGGGACGCCATCGACCACAACGCTTTTTTCTCGCCCAATGCCGCCATCGTGCCCGAGCTTGAAGCCTACATGGACGCGCTACGCAAGTCGGGCGACTCGGTCGGCGCCAAAATCAGCGTGGTGGCCGAAAACGTACCGCCCGGCTGGGGCGAGCCTTTGTACGACAAGCTCGACGCCGACCTCGCGCATGCGCTGATGGGGTTGAACGCCGTCAAGGGCGTGGAAATCGGCGACGGCATGGACGCCGCGCGGCAAAAAGGCACCGAGCATCGCGACGAAATCACGCCCGATGGCTTCCTCTCCAACCACGCCGGCGGCGTGCTCGGCGGTATTTCCTCCGGCCAGGCTGTCGTCGCGCATATCGCGATCAAGCCCACCTCGTCGATGCGCCTGCCCGGCCGCTCGATCGACCTGCATGGCCAGCCGATCGAGGTCGTCACCCACGGCCGCCACGATCCCTGCGTCGGCATCCGCGCCACGCCGATTGCCGAGGCGCTGATGGCGATTGTGCTGATGGATCATGCTTTGCGTCACCGCGCGCAATGCGGCGACGTGGCGAGCGGCACGCCGGTGGTGCCGGGGCAGGTCTAGCGCGCAATTCCCCCGGGAATATTGACGGATTCGCAGCGAACTAGTGTCGCGAATCATAAATAGCGGGGCGGGATAAAACGGATGGGTTTTTTCGCAGGGCATACCCGACAGCCTGACGGGCATGGGGGCTGCGCTTCCTAAAAAGGTAGCGTGAGGCCAGCAGCAGCCTGATGGATCACGCGGCGAAAGTCGGCCTGGATTCTTTCCAGCGCTTCGGCATTGTCGGCCTCGAAGCGCAGCACAATCACCGGCGTGGTGTTGGATGGACGCGCGAGCCCGAAGCCGTCAGCGTATTCGACCCTTAAACCGTCAAGCGTGATGATTTCATGCGCGTCGGGGAAGCGCGCGGTTTTCTGCAGTCGCGCCATCAGCGCGTAATGCTCGCCCTCGGCCATCCTGATGTTGAGTTCGGGCGTATTCACCGAGTCGGGCAGGCCGTGCAGGGTGACGTCGATGTCCGGCTGTTTGCTCAGGTACTCGAGCAGGCGCGCGCCGGCGTAGAGGCCGTCGTCGAAGCCGAACCAGCGTTCCTTGAAGAACACATGGCCGGACATTTCGCCGGCCAGCAATGCGCCGGTTTCCTTCATCTTGGCCTTGATGAAGCTGTGGCCGGTTTTCCACAACAGGGGCTTGCCGCCGCGTTCGCGGATCCAGTTGAACAGATTGCGGGTGGATTTCACGTCGAAAATGATTTCGGCGCCGGGGTTGCGGCTGAGCACGTCGTCGGCGAACAGCATCAGCTGGCGGTCGGGAAAAATGATCGTGCCGTCCTTGGTTACCACGCCCAGGCGGTCGCCGTCGCCGTCGAAAGCGAGGCCGATTTCGGCGTCGCTGGCTTTCAG
>NCIF01000116.1 GCA_002256785.1 Hydrogenophilales bacterium 17-61-9 | reverse complement strand
CGATTGGCCTTGTTGACGCGTGCACAGCGTGGCGTTCTGCTCAAATTGCCGGAGTTTGCCGTTGAAGCTGCGCTGGCCGAGCATGATCGTTTACTGGTCTGGTTGTTGCGTCAGGCCGTTATTCTGTGTCGCAGTCGCGCCAAACCGGACCTGCCAGACCTCAAGGTGGAAGTGACCGGAACACGCATTCGTCTCGTCCTGCCGGAAGGCTGGCTGGCGCATCGTCCGCTGACCCAGCGTGCGCTGGAAGAAGAATCCGTCCACTGGCACGCAGTGGGGATCAAATATCTTTTTGCCTAGCAGCCTGTTCAGGGACAGGCGGGCAGCGTCAGTGCGGGTGGCCTGACGCCTTTCAGCGCATCGTTAAACGATGCATTTTCCTCATTACGCGATCAGGCATGCCTCAACCCCACCGGCACGCTATGGGCTCCATGTCGGGCGGCATTTCAATTTCCTCGTACGACTGACCGTCAGTCCAACCCCACCAGCAATCGTCTGGCTTGAGATGCTCGGGAAACCAGGTCGAAACCTCCTCGGGCGCCTCGGAGGTGATGATCCAGACGGTGTCGGAAAACGGCCAATCCGGATTGTCGAAAGCCGTAACCTGAACACGAACGTCAGCGACGCTTTTCTTTTTTCTGATTCGCAGCAGCAACGCGTAGAACGCAGCCGGTTCAGGGGGTGTTTCCAGATTGCGGCCTATAGACCCTACAACATCGTTGCCTTCAAAGAACGCCTCAAGCGTCAGAAGCGGGCGTGGCGTTTCCGCCACGTCAGGGTCGCCATGCAAGTTGACGCGCATTGTGATTTTGTCGAGTGCAGTCACTGAATTTTCCTGTCTCTCAAATGTTCGAATGATGGGCGCGTTTCTCGTGAAAGACGCGCAGGAATGAATGGCTCGCGGCTGAATCAGTGAATGAAGCGGGTTGAAAACTGCGCGTTGGCTTTCAGCTTTGCAGCACAGCCGCCCAGCGCGACAGTTTTTCTTCAAAAGGCATGGCGGCATGGGCAGGGCTGGTGGACGGCAGCGTTTCGGTGCGGATGCAACGGATTTCGGTCGGCAAACCGGGCAGCACCAGCCGCCGATAGAGATTGGCCGCCTTGCTGCCGTTAAAGCCGATCAAACCGATGTCGGGATGGGACTCGATGAACGCGGCGATGTCATTCGGCACCACGCTGGCATGCACGATCGCGGCATCGAGGCTGCCCGGCCGTTGCGCAGCGGCGCACACATCCCACAGCGCGATTCCGTTTTGGACCAGGCATTGCACACGTTCCGCGTAGGGCAATTCCGGGCCTGCGCCGAAGCATCGCCCCATGATTTTCCAGAACGCATTGTGAGGGTGGGCGTAGTACTGCTGCCGCTGCAGCGAAACCTGTCCGGGCAGGCTGCCGAGGATCAGCACCCGTGCGTGCGCGTCGGCGATGGGCGGGAAGCCGGTGTCAGGCATCGGCGCAAGCGGAATGGGGTGTTGTCTGCATTGGACTGGAGTAAAAACCTGACGCGGGTCCCGTTCAAAACCGGTCAGCCGCAGCGCCACGCCAGGCGACAGCGCCGTCAACGCGGCGGCGCGCATGGCCTTAACGGTTGACCACGTTCAAACCCGGCTTCAATTCGTCTTCATCTATATAACCGATGGCGCCCGGGGTGTTCTGGACAAACTCGATTACCTCGGCGGCATTCGCCAACTCTTTGGGTGGGATGCCTTTGCCGATGAAGCGGCGCACTGTCCAGTAAGCCGTGTATTTGTCGTCGTCCTGATTCAGGTAGCGTTGCAGGAAACGGTCTCGGAGCGCACCCGACTTCAGGTTAACTGCCGTGACATGCATCCCGTCCACCTCGATCGCTTTCCCGGTAAATATTCTTTGTACGGTGGTCGCGTTGAGCTTGCTCAAGCCGGCATGGCCAATGATGACCACGTTTTGCGCGTGCGCTTCGCTTAGCGCAAATGCCAGCAGGGTGGAGATCAGCATGAGTTTTGATTTCATCATGGTCGTCTCTCTTAGAACGTGAAGCTGTAAGAGAGGGAAAACACATTGATGTGCCGATCGCCTGATTCACCGCCAGGCGACGCATCAACGAAACTGGACGCTACGCCCGTTTGGACGACCGACCATTCGGCCTTGATCTTGTTTTTGTTGTCGAGCGCGTAGGACGTGCCCAGCGCCCATGAGTGCTGGTCATAGACCACGAAGGTGTCGGCTATCGCGCGTTGATACGCGTTAAAGGGGGAGGGGGGCGGCTGCGCACTATTGACCGCCTGATAGAGGCCGCGATTTTTGGTGGTGAGCCTGGCGTAGGTCAGGTAGGGAGTCCAGTTACCGAGATCCTTTTGCAGGGTCAGGTAAAAGCCCTTGCTGTCGGGGGCCAGGGTGGACTCCGCGTTTTTGCGCCTGACGTATTCACCCGTCGTGCGGAAGCCATGTCCCAGATCGATGCTCGCACCGAGATGGGCGGTGGTAGTGGTGATTTTTAGTGCGTCCGCAGCCGGCAGGTAGTAGTCGCCTATGCCCACGTCTGGGCCAAGCACATAGGTTGAAGGCCCCAGGTTGGGGCTGTCGCGTGGCGTGGTCACGGCGCGATGAATCCCCGCGAGGAAAGTGTTTCCCCCCTGGTTCAAGCTCAACCGCAAGCCGCCGGATTCAGTATTCAGCTTGGCGAAGAATTCGCCTGGCTGGCCGTCTGGCGTCAGTTGAACCGGGGGGCCATTGGGATCGCGTGCATAGAAGCGCCATGAGGCGTCATTGGCTTTGCCCCAATAACCATCGAGTATCAGTTCGCGCTCTTTGAGCAGCCAGGTTTTGGCGAACGACGCGCCGACAAAGTCCACCGTGGCGGCAGTGGAATAGACTTCGATCGGCAGGCGGGCGGGGGTGAAGGTCGTGCCGACGTCGGCGTTTTCTGAATTCAGGTAGAAGGGGATGCGCAGCTTGCCGGCGCGAAACAGCCAGTCGTCGGTGGGCCGGTACGACAGGAATGCCCAGCTCAGCGTCGCTTTTACGTCTTGATCGCTGTCTGCGGCGGGCGCCAGTTTGGCCTGCAGGGTGGCGCTCCATTGGGGATCGAACTGCGCACTGAGCTGTGCACCCAGAACGGTGTCACGCTTGAAGCTACCGTTTTTATCAATAAACCGCTGGTAGGCGTTTTCCTGATCAGACTGCGCATAGCCGACTGTGCCATAGCCGGACAGCGAGTAATCGACGGCGTGCGCAGACAGGCTCGCCGCGCTTAACAGCAGGCAGGCAAGAATGCGAGCACGATTACTCAACCGTTTTTGCATGGTTGTTGGCATGGGATGAGTCTGATTAAAGAAACGGGCGGGTTTTTGAGAACCCGCCCTTCCACCTTGTTATTTTTCGATTATCACACCAAATACCCGGAAAGTCATAATGGGCGCGCCTTTGCGGGAACGCTTGCTCAGATCGTGGGCTTGGGGCATTTGCAATAGCCATTGAGTTCGACATAGGCCTTTCCGCTTGACGCGCCGCTGACCGTGCATGCGCCTTCCCAATACACGGGCCCGACCCAGAAGCGGTGGTTGCCACGCAGTTCCTGGTCTTGCACGCTGGGCTGGACGGTGAAAGTTTCATCTTCGATTGTCACCGTCCAGCCGGAAGGATAAACGCATCCTGTGACCGGGCTGGTCCAGTGGCCCAGCATGCTTACGTCGAATTGATGGGCGGCGAGATTCGTGGTGCGTCCGGCGGCATCGGTGATCGAGCCGGATTTCTCGACGCTGGCGTTGTCGCCGTTGAAGTCGAACAGCATGACCTGGCGATTGTCTGCCAGCTCGATGGCAAACCATTGCCAGCCCTGGTTGATGGCCTGAAACAGCTCGCCGTACTGGCGATCGAACCAGCTGGTTCCCGTGACCTTGCAGGGTTTTCCTGCAATGCTCAGGGTGCCTGTCGTTGCCATATGGGTGCGCGAATAATAGTAGGTATAGCCGCCGAAGACGTAAGGGTGCGCGCCGCCGCCGTAGTGCAGCGCGGGCGGCTTGGTCGACTGCAGGTCGATATCCAGCACGTAGTCGCCTATCGCGCTATGCAAATGGTCCGTGCCATTGCCGCCGATGGCGGTGACCGATCTATCCGCCCCCGAACTGAGATTGAAGCCATTTGGCGTTTTGTTGGGGAGATGGAATTCAACAAATTCCTTGAACTCAAAACGATTCCCGTTGACATCGGTAATGGCCGCCTGCACCAGTTGATCACGCATAAACAGGAATGCATCGAAGGTGAAAAACACCACCTCAAAACCGAAATGTTGTCCGTCTTCGGTTTCCAGATGCCCGGTCCAATACCACCACTGAACCTTTTCGGTCGGCAAGAATGCATCGTCTGCCGGCAAGCTCACGGGGCCTATCAGGCCGCGCCTGGGGGTGAACCAGCACATGAATACAGCCACCGCCAGCAGGTTCCACGGCAGCAACGGTGGGTATTTCCAGGCAGCCAGCACCAAAACAAGCGCGACAAGCCAGGGCAGTATCTGCCATATTTTTTTCATTCAAGCGCCCTTCTTTTCTTATGCAATGTGTCGTACCTGATTTCGTCCCGATTGCTTGGCCTGGTAGAGTGCCTGGTCCGCCCGTCGCAGCATGAAACTCGTCGACTTCGGGTCGTTCTGCGCACGGCAGGCCACCCCGACGCTGATGGTTACGTGTTCGGCGATAGCTGACCCGGCGTGGGGGATACGCAAGTTGGCCACGGTCTGGCGCAAGGATTCTGCCACGTTGCTGGCGCCCTCCAGGCTGGTCCCCGGCAACAGCGCGACAAATTCCTCGCCCCCGTAGCGCGCCAGCAAGTCCATCGGACGGTTCATCGCAGCCTGCATGGCCTGGGCGATCTGGATCAGGCACGCATCGCCCGTTCCATGGCCATAGTGATCGTTAAACGGCTTGAAGTAATCCACGTCGATCATCAGCAGGGACAGGGGTAGTTGCGTCCGTATCGCGCGCTGCATCTCGTTATCCAGTGTGTCATCGAAATGCCGGCGATTGGGAATACTGGTCAGGCCATCGAAAAGCGAAAGTCGCTTCAGCGCATCGGTTTGCAGTTTCAGGCAAATGTGGTTGCGTACCCGCGCCTTGATGATGGGCGGGCTAATCGGTTTGTGGATGTAATCCATTGCGCCCAGCGTCAAGCCCAACTCCTCATCATCGACTTGATTTTGAGCGGTGACGAACAACACAGGAATATCGCGGGTAACGGGGTTGGATTTGAGCTGCCTGCACACTTCATGGCCATCCATTTCCGGCATCATGACATCCAGCAAAATCAAATCAGGCGCACCTGCCGCAACCAGTTCCAGGGCTTTGGCGCCACTGGTTGCCAGCTGGATGCGGTAATCGTCGCGCAAGATGCTGCTCAACAGGCTCAGGTTGGCGGGCACATCGTCCACCAGCAATACGGTCGCGCGTTTCGTTTCGTCAAACATGGGGGGGATTTCCTCCACTTCATCTCTCCGGCAACAAAGTCAGGGCAATATCAAATTCAAAATTATCCAGTGCCATTGAGATGCGATGCACCGTTTGTATCGGCAGCATGCCTGAAAATCCGGATTTGTTGGCTTGCCATAGGTCTATCGCCTCAACGCTGCACTCTCCCAGCAACTTTCTAAGCCGGGGCAAACAGTCAGGCCATTGGCCCGACGCGGGGGCTGCTGCGGACAGGGTGTTCCGTTCATGCGATAGCAATGCAGCCGTAGCCTGCGCAGCCAGGCCGGAATCCGGCACGATGGGTGCATGCTCGACAAGGGGCGCATGAGCCGTTGAGGCTTTCAGTAAATTGCGCAGCGCCTCGGGCAAAACGGGCTTGGACAGGAACAGCTTTGCGTCCAGGCCGCAGAGCGTATCGTGCATCGCATCCGTATCGTAGGCAGAGACGATGACCGGCACAGGGCGCGTATCGGCGTGTTGTTCATGCAGGCTTCGCAATACGCGCTCGCCGCTCATGTCGGGCATGACCCAATCCAGCATGAGCAGATGATAAGGACGCCCATTTTGTCGCGCCTGTTCGATCATTTCCAGCGCGGCCTGGCCGTTTGCGGCGCTATCGATACCGGCGTCCAGCGCCTTGCCCACGCCAAACTGGCGCAGCATGTTTGCCAATACCACGCGTGCTTCATGTTGATCGTCCACGACCAGGACGCGCAGATTCTGTACGCCGGGTAGGTACAGCGGGGCCGGTACGCGCTGTGGCGCGCGTAAAAAGCGGACGGTGAAAATGAAGCACGAGCCTTCATCCGGTTTGCTCTCCACCCAGATATTTCCGCCCATTAGTGTGACTAAACGCTTGCTGATCGCCAGCCCGAGACCGGTCCCCCCATATTTCCGGGTGATAGACCCATCGGCCTGGGTGAACTCCTGGAACAAATTGTCCAGCTGTTCGGCGGTCATGCCGATTCCGGTGTCGCTTACGCCAAACCGGAGCGTCATCGACTCGTTGTCCTCAGCCTCGATGCTCACTGCCAACTTCACATGGCCGCGATGGGTGAATTTGATGGCGTTGGACAACAGGTTGGTGAGGATTTGGCTCAGGCGCAGCGAATCCCCCAGCAAGGCGCCGTTCTCACCCAGCAGGTGGGGATCGCCCACGTCGAACAGGAGTTCTATTTCTTTTTCATAGGCACGCTGTTGCAATAGGGTGAGCGCATTGGCGACGACCTCGTCGACCAGAAAGTGGCTGATTTCCAGTTCCAGCTTGTGGGCTTCGATCTTGGAAAAGTCCAGGATGTTGTTGATGATTTCCATCAGCATCCTGGCGGCGCCGTGGGCCTTGGAAAGGTAATCGCGCTGACGCGCATTCAGATCGGTTTTCAATGCAAGGTAAACCATGCCGATGATGGCATTCATCGGCGTGCGAATTTCATGGCTCATATTGGCCAGGAACATTGACTTTGCCCGGGTTGCATTTTCAGCTTGATCGCGCGCCTCTTCCAATGCCCCTTGCGCGGCCTGGCGACGCCCGATATCGGCTTCGATGGATTGCGCCATGTTGTCTATCGTCGCCCCCAGCACAGCGAGTTCTTCTACCCCCGCGCCGCGCAATAAACCTGCATGGGTCCGGCTGGAGTAGTCGCCCGCTGTCAGTTTGTCGGCAGACAGCCTGAGTCGCTCAATCGGCTGCAATATCTGGCGGCGCACCGTGATAAACGCCAAGCCAACCAGGCCGATCGTAACGACCATGCTCGCCAGCAACACGGCTATGAGCTGTTGCAAATGCACGGTTGCCTGCTCAACCTCGGTCTGCGTGCGTTTGCTGACCTGCTCTTTCAGGCGATCTACAGCGTGCGCCAGGCTGGATTTCAACAGACTGTAGTTTTGGCTGTGAACCAGTTTGCTGGCGAAGTCGAGGCGGGGCGCTCCTTCGGAGACGAATTCGCGTTTGTCCGGGTCATACAGGCCCTGGGTCGCGGCAAAGGCAATTTGCTCGGTTTGTTTCATGGCTTCGGTGGCCGCGAAAACCTGTTCCAGCGTCTTGAGTTCCTGCGCATTAAAGCCCAAAGCGCGCATCCGGTCCGTCAGCACGCGACGTTCGCCTTGCGTCGGCGGAACATACTGAATTCGACCCGCAATGACATCATCCCAATAGGTGGCGGGATTAAACATCGCCGGAGCGGGCTTTTCGCCCTGGCGTACCGCCAGAATGTCATAGTAATAAAACAGATAGCGTGGCTCGCCCGTAATCGTATAGGCGCGTACCAAGCGGGCCAGTTGTTCGATCTCCTGTTGTAGTTCGTTGGACACCTGGATGGACTGTTGCCGATGCGCTTGCGCAGCCATCATCCTGTTGTAAGCCTGATCGATCAGCACGATGCACAACATGTTTGCGCCCAATACCAGCAGCACGCCCACCGAGAACCAGATTGAAAGCTTGCGTAGCTTCATCGGCGTAATTCCCCGTCTATAGCGGAGTTTCCAAAATTGGAGACGTTGGCGCCGGCGTAATTGTTGCCCCAGCCGTAAATGAATTCCCCCACAAAAAAATCGGGCGGGAAGGGGGATCCAGTCAGGGACAAAAGGGTCTTCATGCCGCGCCAGTCTACAGCAGGATTTCCGATTGTTGCGCCGGGAAACCCGGCGTTAGCGAACCCTTTTCAATAGCGACGTCTGAACCTGAAGGGGAGACCCGCCGGTCTTTTTAAGCGCTTCAACGACATGCGACGTTCAGGTAGGTCACCCCGCCGTTGAGAAAAGTCCGCTGGCGGGGCGCCTTCACCATGAAGGGCACGCCCCATTTCGCTTCCAGGCTGTTGGAGAAGTCCCCGCCATGCAGCCTGGATGTGTCGACCGGCCTGTATTCAGCGCCCGTGGCGACGAGCACGTGGTTCAGCATCCGGTCTTCACCGATCACGTTCCAATGCTTTCGCTGTTCGAACTCGGCGTTGATCGGCGGAATCAACTCGATCTTGCCAATGACCACCACCCCGGAGGCGTCCGTTTTCAGGTCTGCCGCCACGGGCAGGGGCTGTGGCAGCGTGCATGCCTGGAGCGCCAGACAGGCAAGCGCCAGGATGACTTTCGTCATTACAGTTTGCCCAGTTCGCGTTTGATCCGCTCGGCAACCACCGGCTCATCCCCGATATCCTTCAGTATTTCCTCGAGCATCTCGCGCTTTGAGGGGGCATTTTTTGCGGGCTCGGCATCGAACTTGCCCTGCTCGAAGAAGCCGGTCTTCATCTTCTTCAGCTTGTACGCGCCCAGCGAATAGATCCCCGGGCTCTGGATGATCACCGCGCCCACCTCATCGCCCTGCTTGCCGAACGCAT
>NCIF01000115.1 GCA_002256785.1 Hydrogenophilales bacterium 17-61-9 | reverse complement strand
CTGGAACGGGGTGTTGTTGGGCGAAGTGCTGTATTTGACCGGCAGGAAATAATTGGGCCGGTGCGGCCTGAACAGGAAGGCGCCCTGCTTGGCTTCGTCATCGAGCTCCCAGTGGCGCGACAGCGTCGACAGCAGTTCGGGATCGGGCGCGACTGGCACCGGTTGCGCCGCCACGGGGGGCAGCCCAGGCTGCAGATCGGCCCGCTTGGCGTCGGCCGGTGGGATGGGCGCCGCCTCGGGCTGGGGCTGCGAACGCCCCGACACGCGGTCGTAGCACGCCAGGCGGTCGACATCCGCCGGAATCGAGCTGCAGCCCTCCCATTCCGAAATCGAGGCAGCTTGCCCATGGCCCAGCAGGCCTGTACCCAACAGGGCCAGCAGGATGCGGGGCGAATAATGTTTGTTAGCCATTGTCTTCTAATCCAGGGTGACGCTTTGGCCGGGCGCCGGCGCCATCGCGTCCCAGCCGAACTGATTTTGCAGGTCGGCGGCGAACTTGGTCGCCACCGTTTCCTCGCCGTGCACCACGAACACCCGGCGCGGTTTGCTGCGGAAGGGTCGCTGCGCAGCAGCGGGGTCCCCGCCGGCGTACTCCTTGCGGGTGCTGCGGAAGTGGCCGAGCCAGGCGAGCAGCGCGCTGCGGTCGGCGTGCGCCGACAGCCCGCCCAGCGTATACAGGTCGGCGCGCACCTGGATGTCCTCGCCCAGCAGGCGCACGCGTTTGGCGCCGTCGACCAGGCGGCGGCCGAAGGTGCCGGCGGCCTGGAAGCCGGTGATGAGGATGGTCGATTCGCGGCGCGGCAGGTTGGCGCGCAGGTGGAACTTGATGCGCCCGGCTTCGCACATGCCGCTGGCCGAAATGATGACGGCGCCGCCGGTGATGCGGTCGAGCGACTTCGATTCCTCGACGTCCTCGACGAAGTTGAGCTTGCGGAAATGCGCGGCGCCGCCGTGGCGACCCATCAGTTCATGGGTTTCGGCATCGAGCAGCGCCATGTGCCTGAAGGTGATTTCGGTGGCGGCCGTGGCCATCGGTGAATCGACGAACACGGTGAGCTTGGGGATGCGGCCCTGGCGCGTCAGATCGGCCAGCAGGTAGAGCATGTCCTGGGTGCGGCCCACCGCAAAGGCCGGGATGATGACGTTGCCGCCTTTCTTTTCGATGGTGTTATTGATCGCGGTCACCAGTTCGTCCTGCGTCGCTTCCATGCTCTTGTGGTCGCGGTTGCCGTAGGTCGATTCGACCACCAGATAGTCGGCGTCGTGGATGTGCGCAGGGTCCTGCAGCAGCGGCCGCGCGGGTTGGCCGAGGTCGCCGGAAAACACCAGCTTGCGGCGGCGCGCGCCTTCGCCCACCCACACCTCGACGATGGCCGAGCCAAGGATGTGGCCGGCGTCGCGGAAGGTGCAGCGCACCCGCGGGTGCGGGGCGATTTCCAGGTCGTAGTCGACCGGGTTCAGCTGCTTCAGCGAGGCTTGCGCCTGCGCCACAGTGTAGAGCGGCGCGGTGTCGCGCGGCGGCATCCCGCGCTTGGCATCGCGTTTGTCCATGCCCTTGCGAAAGCGGTTGAGGTTGGCGTATTCGGCCTCCTTTTCCTGGATGTGCGCCGAATCCGGCAGCATCACCGCCAGCAGGTCGCAGGTGGCGCGGGTGGTATGGATCGCGCCCCTGAAGCCCATCGCGACCAGCCGCGGCAGCAGGCCGGAATGGTCGATGTGGGCATGGGTGAGGATGACGAAATCGATGCTGCGCGGATCGAAGGAAAAAGCGCGCTGGTTCTTGGCGCGCGTCTCGCGCCCGCCCTGGAACATGCCGCAGTCGACCAGAAAACGCACGCCGTCTGCTTCCACCAGGTAGCTGGAACCGGTCACTTCGCGCGCCGCACCGAGAAAAGTCAGCTTCATAGCGGTCTCCCTTCACCTGCTTCTTCGTAAGTCTTGCCGTCGCGGATATGGTAAATGCGTTTGAAGGTGGGGATGATCTTTTCGTCGTGGGTGACGACGATGATGGCGATGCGGAATTCCTGCGCCAGCCGGTTGAGGATTTTGACCACGGTGAGCGCGCGCACGCTGTCGAGCGCCGCAGTCGGCTCGTCGGCGAGGATGATCGGCGGCTTGTTGGCGAGCGCGCGCGCGATCGCCACCCGCTGCTGTTCGCCACCGGAGAGTTCGGAAATGCGTGCCTGCGCGCGATGCTGCACGTCGAGCGCGGTGAGCATGTCCAGCGCAATCTCACGCGCACGGGCATTGGGCACGCCCGCCAGCATTGGCAGCAATGCGACGTTGTCGGCGGTGTCGAGAAACGGGATCAGATACGCGGCCTGAAACACGAAACCGATGCGGTCGCGGCGCAGCGCACGCAGGTCGCTGGTTTTCCAGCCATTATCGTAAATCACCTCGCCACCGAGGGTGAATTTGCCTGCAGTGGGCTCGATCACCGCGCCCAGGCATTTCAATAATGTGGTCTTTCCGGAACCGGACGGCCCGATCAGCCCCACCACTTCACCGGGATAAACGGTCATGTCGACGCCCTTCAGCGCGTCGACCGCGGTGCTGCCGCTACCGTAGCGCTTGGTGATACCTTCGATGAGGATTGCCGGAGATTCAGCCACTGATCGCCTCCGCCGGGTCTATTTTCAGCGCGGCGCGGATCGCCAGCACCGAGGCCAGCGCGCACACCACCAGGGTTAGCGCAAAGGCGCGCACGGCATCGCCATTTTCCAGCAATACATATTTCGGAAACGCAGGCGCCCACAACGTGGCGGCGAACTTTCCCACGAAAAAACCGATCACACCCAGCCCCAGCGCTTCCTGCACGATCATCGCGGCGATGCTGCGGTCGCGGGCGCCGATCAGCTTCAGCACCGCGATTTCCTTGATCTTGCCGAGCGTCATTGTGTAGATGATGAAGGCGACGATGGCCGCGCTCACCACCGCCAGGATCACCAGGAACAATCCGATCTGCCTGGCGGCGGTGGCGATCAGCCTGGCCACCAGAATCTCTTCCATGTCGTCGCGCGTGTAGGCGCTGTAACGCTGCCAGCGTTCGATGTCGTCGGCCAGTGCGTGCGCATCTGCGCCCGGCTGCACGCGCAGCAGCACCGCGTTGACCTTGTGGCTGGACGCCTGGATCGCCTGCACCGCATCGAGCACGCCGGGCTGGCCGGGTCGGTTGATCGCCGGGTTGGCGGCGAGCCGCTGGCGATCCTCGACGATGGCGTCATTGTCCTTCAAAAACTGGGCCTCCTGCGCGTCCTTCAGCGGAATGAACAGCATCGGGTCGCCGCCGGACGACACCATGCGCCGGGTCAGGCCGACCACGGTGTAGTCGTTGCGACGGATCCGCACCACGTCGCCGACTTTAAATCCGGTTTTGGTGTCGGCTACAGCCTCATAGCGGGCACGGCTGATCGGACGGCCGGCAATCAGAAACGCCGGACCGCCCGGCTTGCCGGGCTCGTAGCCGGCGACCATCACACGCTGGGATGTACCCTCGCGCGACACCTGCATAGTTAGATAGGAGACGTTGCCGGTCTGCGCCACGCTTTCCAGCCCCAACAGCGCGCGGTACAAATCGTCCGGCACGGAGGACGGCTCGGCAAACGGACCCAGGGTGTTCTGCTGCACCACCCAGATATCGGCGTCGACCGCACGCAGCAGCACCTTGGCGTCGTCAACCATGCCGCGATAGACGCCGGCCATGGTCAGCGTCACCCCAATCAGAAGGCCCAGACCCACACCGGTCAGCAGGTAGCTTTTCATGTGATAGGCGATATCGCGCCGCGCGAGGTTAATCATGGCTGCGTCAACTGTTGCTTGCGCACCCGCATATCCTCATCGAGCTGCTTCGCACTGTAGACGACGAGGCTGTCGCCTTCGGCGAGACCGGATACGATCTGCACGCGTTCTGCAGTGCGTGCGCCGAGTTGCACCGGCCTGAAGCGCGCGCGACCGTCGACCGCCTGCCATACGCCATCCTGGTTATTCTGACGAGAGACGGCCGCACGCGGCACCGTCAGCACATTGCGTACGCCGGGCAGATGAATGCTCACTTCCGCCAGTTCGCCCAGATACAACTGATTCGGCACAGGGTCGAACGCCACATTGATGATGCGCTCCTCAGTCACCGCGTCGCTCTGCAATTCGATCCGCACCACCTTTCCGGGCAAGGCCGAACCCGGCGCCGAACGCAGCACGATGTCGGCAGCCTGGCCTACCTGCACCCCATGCGCGCGCGCCTGATCGACTCGCGCGCGCACCCACAGGCGAGCGGGATCGACCAGCCGCAGCACCGCCTGTCCGGCCACCACGGTGGCGCCGGGCTCGGCCTCGCGTGCCACGACCACGCCATTAATCGGACTCGCCAGCTTGAGGCTGTTGCGCACCCGATTGATGGCGTGCAGTTCAGCTTCGGCACGGCCGATATCGCGTTGCGCGCCGGTCGCGCTGGCACGCGCTGCCGTCAGCGCTGCACGCGCTGCCGCGGCTTCGTGGCGGCGGCTTTCGGCCATTTCCATGGCGACAAAGTTTTGTTGGTAAAGCGCCTGGTAACGCGCACTGTTGGCCTGCGCCAGCCGCGCGCGGCTATCTGCCTCGGTCACCTGTGCCTGCGCGGCCTGCGCGTTCTGACGTGCGCGCGCGACCGAACTGGCCGCCGCCTCGGCGCGTGGGTGCAAATCCACCGGATCGATTTCGGCCAGCAGCTGACCCGCCTTGACTGGGTCGCCCATATCCACCAGCACCCGCAACACCCGTCCCGCCTGAATCGGACCGATGGCGTAGGCGTGTTGTGCATCCACCGTACCGATGCCATATACGCTGGGCCTGAGATCGGTGCGCGTGGTCATGGCGATCTCCACGCCTACCGGCGCCAGCGGGCCGCGCGTGGTCAGCAGCCAGACAAAGGCCGCAAAAAATACGGTGACGCCAACGACCAGGAAAAGGCTGCGTGGGTTGAGCTTCATGACGATGCCGGTCAGCGCCCGGGATTGAGAACCGGCGCCTGGATCTGATACATCGTGTGACAACTCACGCATTTTTGCAGCGCGGCCGATAGCTGATTGAGGGTGTGGCTCACGTCCTTCAGGGTTTCGACATCCAGGGCGATCTGGTCGAAGTCGCGGTGCACCGAAGAACCCAGCTGCCGGAACTCCAGCGGCAGTTTGGCGCGCAGTGCGGGCGGCGCCTCGTGCACCATTATCTGGCCCATGCCACGCGCAGCGTTTGCCGTAGCCTGCATATCCTGCCTGCCCAGCGCCCCGGTCATTTTTTGCACGCCGTCGAGGAACAGCCGCATTTCTTCCAGAATCATGATGCGCTCGCCCGGGGTCAGCTTCAGTACCGCGCGGTTGTCGTGGGCGGGCGCCGGGACATGATGCGCATGCGGGTCAGCTGCGTAAGCGGCAGTTAGATTCAAGCCCATCATGAAAACGAGGCTCAGGCGAAAAGGTTTCATGATGAAGATCCTTGGGTAGGGGGTTGCCGGATGGCTTGCAGGTAAACCGGGAAGGTGCGGGCGGCCTCTTCTTCCAGGACACGTTGACCGCGCAGTATTGAGGATTGCAACACCAGGCCCTGGATCATGCCGATATAGAGCGTAGCGGCGGCGCGCGTGTCGAGGTCGGCGCGCGCCAGGCCCTGAGACTGCGCGTCGGCCAGCAGACCGGCTATCTTCGTCTCGTAGCCCAGCATGATTTCGGTCACCAGTTGGCGCAGGACGGCATTACGTCCGTGCAGGTGCTTTGAGGTCAGCACGCGCGGGATCGCGGGGTGGCTGACGATAAACCCGATATGGGCGTAAAACATTCGTTGTAGCGCGTCCAGTGGATCACACCCTTGTGCCGCCGCACGCCCCAGCACCGCCATCAGGCGGTCGCGCACCCACTGCATCACCGCCACCCAGATCGCGTCCTTGCTTGGAAAATGGCGGAACACCGCGCCCTGCGTCACCCCCATCGCCCGTGCCATGTCCTGGGTGGTGACATCATCGACGCCCTGTTTATCGGCAAGCTCAAGCGTCACGCGAATGATTTCCTCGCGCCGTTCGTCTGCACCCAGGCGTGTACGCACGGGTTTGTCCGACATCGTTTATATCCAATCAAGATAGTGACTGATTACTATCTTAAGTCCGCGACGCACAAAGATCAAGCCAAAAAATCCGCTCAGCCAGATTCAAACTTCAGGGTGATTGAGACAGACCAGCAATGCCCGCGCCAGCCCGCGCATATCGTCGGCACGGGTCACATAAGGCGGCATCACGTACACCGTGTTGCCGACAGGCCGGATGAACACCCCCTGCGCCAGCGCCATGTGGTGAAAGCGGACGGCAAAGTCCGGCGCGCCGCCGGCGACATCGAACGCCCAGATCATGCCGCGCTGGCGAAAATGGCGGACGCGTGGGTGAGCGGCTACCTCGTCCAGGATCTTCGTGAACTGGTCCGACTTGTCACGATTGCTCACAATAACCTGATCCGACTCGAAGATATCCAGCACCGCCAGCGCCGCCCGGCAGGCAAGCGGGTTGCCGGTGTAGGAATGCGAATGCAGGAAACCGCGCGCGGTGGCGTCGCCATAGAACGCGGCATAGATGTCATCGGTCGTCAGCACCGCCGACAGCGGCAGGTAGCCGCCGGTAATACCCTTGGACAGGCAGATGAAATCGGGGCGGATGCCTGCCTGCTGCGCGCCCTCACCCCCAGCCCCTCTCCCCGAGGGAGAGGGGGGAGGAGCTTGCTCGCAGGCAAACAGGGTGCCGGTGCGGCCGAAACCGACGGCAATTTCGTCGGCGATCAGGTGCACGCCGTACTGATTGCACAGCTCGCGCGCCCGGGTCAAATATATCGGGTGGTACATCGCCATCCCGGCCGCGCCCTGCACCAGCGGCTCGACGATGAAGGCGGCGGTGGTGGTGGCGTGCTCGGCCAGATGCGCTTCCAGCGCGTCGGCGCAGCGCAGGGCGAACGCCGCGGCGGATTCGCCGGGCTCGGCCAGCCGCGCGTCGGGGGTGGGCACCTGCACGCTTGGGCGCAGCAGCGGCGCGTAGGTCGATTTGAACAGCGGAATGTCGGTCACCGAAAGCGCGCCCACGGTTTCGCCGTGATAGCCGTTTCTCAGGCTGATGAATTCGTTCTTGTCAGCCAAGCCTGTGTTGCGCCAATAGTGAGCGCTCATTTTCAGTGCGATCTCGGTGGCCGAAGACCCGTCCGATCCATAAAACGCGTGGCCCAGCCCGGTCAGCGCAGCCAGCCGCTCCGACAGTTCGACCACGGGGGCATGGGTGGCGCCGGCCAGCATCACATGCTCTATTTTGCCCAACTGGTCGATGATGGCGGCGTTGATGCGCGGGTTGCAGTGACCGAACAGGTTGACCCACCAGCTCGAAATCGCGTCCAGATAGCGCCGTCCATCGGTGTCGACCAGCCAGGGCCCCTCGCCGCGCGCAATCGCCAGCGGCGGCGCGGCTTCCAGCTGTTTCATCTGGGTGCAGGGATGCCAGACAGCGGCGCGGCTACGGTTTAATAAATCGTCCATGGACTTGAAATTGACACACTCCGCCCCTACTATTAGCACTCGATGGCGGCGAGTGCTAATTGCATCTGCGCCGCCTCCTCATTTTCGGGCAGCCTGGGCTGCCCGGTGATCAACCTTACCGCAATGGAGACTTTGCAATGAAAATCCGTCCTCTGCACGACCGAGTGATTGTCAAACGCATGGAAGAAGAGCGCAAGACCGCTTCCGGCATCGTGATTCCCGACTCCGCCACCGAAAAGCCCGATCAGGGCGAAATCATCGCCGTCGGCACGGGCAAGAAAGACGACCAGGGCAAGCTCATTCCGCTGGACGTGAAAGTCGGCGACCGCGTGCTGTTCGGCAAATACGCCGGCCAGACCGTCAAGGTCGAAGGCGACGAGCTGCTGGTGATGCGCGAAGAAGACATCATGGGCGTGGTTGAAAAGTAATCGCTTCAACGCAGGCAAGCGTTCGCAACACGACCCAACCTCATACACATTCAGGAGTAAAACATGGCTGCAAAAGACGTACGTTTTGGCGATTCCGCCCGTCACCGCATGGTGGCAGGCGTCAACATTCTGGCTGACGCCGTTAAAGTGACCCTGGGCCCGAAAGGCCGCAATGTGGTGCTCGAGCGCTCCTTCGGCGCCCCCACCGTAACCAAGGACGGCGTATCGGTCGCCAAGGAAATCGAGCTGAAGGACAAGCTCGAAAACATGGGCGCGCAGATGGTCAAGGAAGTCGCTTCCAAGACCTCCGACATCGCCGGCGACGGCACCACCACCGCCACCGTG
>NCIF01000235.1 GCA_002256785.1 Hydrogenophilales bacterium 17-61-9 | reverse complement strand
GTGATGCGCGCATTCCAGTCAGGTGAGATTCAGCTGCTGGTCGCCACCACCGTCATCGAAGTCGGCGTCGACGTGCCCAACGCCGGGCTGATGGTGATCGAACACGCCGAGCGCATGGGCCTCGCGCAACTGCATCAGCTACGTGGCCGAGTCGGGCGCGGCAGCCGCGAATCGGCGTGCGTACTGCTGTACGAAACGCCTTTATCTGAACTGGCGCGGGCACGGCTCAAAGTGATTTTCGAATCGACCGATGGCTTTGAAATCGCACGGCAGGATTTGTTGCTGCGCGGGCCGGGGGAGTTATTGGGGCATCGGCAGAGTGGATTGCCGATGTTGCGGTTTGCTGATCTAGAGCGGGATGTCGAGCTGCTGGAACAGGCGCGTGATTTTGCCCAGCGTTGTCTGGTGTCGCATCCCGATATTGCTGCGCGGCATGTGGAGCGGTGGTTGGGGGGGCGGGAGGGGTTGGCGGGGAGTTGAGGGGTTTATGTTGTGCGGCTGGCGTTTAGCCGGGGGTAGCCCGGCGGCTAGTCACTTTTCTTGTCTCGCCAAGCAAAGTAACCAAAAGAAGGCGACCCCGACATCCCCGAACCCCCGGAAATTGCGCCTGCCGGGTGGGCGTCAAAGAACTCGCCCCGTTTTTGTAATGCTTGATTGATTTTTGTGAGCGGGGCTCAAACACCTTTGCCGCTGATCCACCCGTCAAGCTCAATTTCCGGCGGGGATGAGAGGGTAGGAAGGTCAAAACCAGGGCGGCGGGAGTTGTGGCTTCGTACTTCGCGCCTGGGACGCATGTCCAGCGCTTGTGCCCTTCAGGGTGCAATACGCTTCGCTTATTGACGCCCAACTCTACATAAGACTTACACACGTTGCGGCTTTCTTATAACAGCTCTTCAATGCTGTATCGAAGTACTTCGCTATAACTTAGACCTTTGCTGATTCTTGCTCTGGAAGGCTCATTGCCAGTGCGAAGCCATGCCGCTAATTCGGTATCTGTGACATGGAAAGCAAGTCTTCGCGGGGGCGATTGGGTGACGAGTTGATGAATTTAAATGTACTCGCCCTGAGAAACCACCTGAAGGGAAACGCCGTCGCACTTCTTCGACGGAAACACATCGCCCTCATGAAAGTCCAACGCTGGACTTTCTGAAACTGCGTGAGCTAGGTAGCGATGAGCAATCTTGGTGAGATTTCTTTCGCCATGCTGTTTAGCTTCATCCCTTGCTGCTTTGGTTCGCTCTTTATCAATGTACTCCCGAAGGGTGACGCCAAGAGCAGGCCAAAGCGCACGATTGATCTCAAACTCCCATTCGCTGAAATAAGCGAGTGCATCGATTTTCTGAAATTGCTGTTTGGCTGCTAATTCATGCATCCATGGCACTGGGGCATCATCAGAGGAGAGTTCCATTCGATCAAATCTGTAACTCTTGACCTGTGTTTCGCCGAAATCTTTTGCATAAACCAAGTCTTCATAGATGCGGCGAGGAACAATTTTCCTTTTGGTACCCGGAGCATGCCCGCCGTGATAAATG
>NCIF01000234.1 GCA_002256785.1 Hydrogenophilales bacterium 17-61-9 | reverse complement strand
CCCGCATGCTCAAGCAGGCTGGCCAGCAGGCGCCCGAATCCAAACCCGTGCTGGAGGTGAACGCCGAGCACCCGTTGGTCAAAAAGCTCGATGGCAGCGCGCACTTCCACGACCTGGCCCACATCCTGTTTGACCAGGCCCTGCTGGCCGAAGGTGGCCTGCCCGAAGACCCGGCCGCTTATGTGAAACGGGTGAACGCCCTGTTGGTTTGATTTGATTAAAAAACGGCTCTAGCCCTTTATTGATAAGCGCTGGCAGCTATTGAAATCATAGTTAAAAAGCCCCGGTGATGGCGACATCACCGGGGCTTTTTGCTGGGGTCCGCAGTGGTTGCGGCAGTGAGTTTTGGGGTCAGGCTGCGCAGGCGCTTGCAGGGGCGTGGCGGTGGTGAATCCAGCGCAGGCCTTCGCTGGTGGCGTAGTGCGCAGCGGCGGCGTTGTCGGCAAACACCGAAGCCAGGCGCAGCACGCGGTCGTGCGTGCCGCTGCCCGAGCCCGAGCGGATCGACACGGACGCAGCGAAGCGGCCATCGTCAAGTAGCCGGGTCAGCGGGGAAACAAGGTATTTGCCAACGGTCGTGTTGGTGTGGAAATGGGTCATGGTAAGGGCCCGCGGTCTCATGCGCGGCGTCAATCAAAATGCAAGGGAAATGGCCCTCGGGGAGGGCCGGGTGGATCGATCCTGGGTTGTCATCCCCCTGCGGGGAACCCGGAGCACACCTGAAAAAAGTCGCACATGCCAGAGCGAAACTTTGGTGGCTGGTTTTTGGGAGAAACCAGCGCACAGGCGCAACGGCCATTCAAAAGAGGCGGCGCGCGGACTGGGTTGTCGTTTTATAGCGCGCCATTATGAAATCATGGCTTTATCGAACCGCTGATTATATAGCACCGTGCCATCCTGGCCATCCCGCACTACCAACCGCGATGCCCCCGTGGGGATGGTGAGCCAATTTCAGACGGCTGCACGCGTCCGCATCAGGCCACCAGCGGCGCTTCCTGCATCGCTTCGATCTGCTCTTGCAGCATATCCACCTGGCCACGCCAGTAGTCGCTCGTGCCGAACCACGGGAAGTTGATGGGAAAGATCGGGTCTTCCCAGCGCCGGGCCAGCCAGGCGCTGTAGTGGATCAGGCGCAGGGTGCGCAGCGGCTCGATCAGCGCCAGCTCACGTCGGTCGAACGAGCGGAACTGTTCATAACCGTCGATCAACGCACCGAGCTGGTGTGTGCGCTGGCGCCGGTCGCCGGACAGCAGCATCCACAGGTCCTGCACCGCCGGACCCATGCGGGCGTCGTCCAGGTCGACAAAATGCGGGCCGCCCCGGCCCCATTCGTCCAGTGGCGTCCACAGGATGTTGCCGGGGTGGCAATCGCCATGCAGGCGCAGCATGGTGGCATCCTTCAAGAGAAATTGGCCTCCAGCGCTTTCCTGTAAAGCGCTAGAAGCTATCAAATCAAGAGCGGTCTTGCAGGCATCGCGCCAAGCCGATTGCACGTCGAGCGGGATCAGCTCGTGCTCCAGCAGCCAGTCGCGTGGTTCTGC
>NCIF01000114.1 GCA_002256785.1 Hydrogenophilales bacterium 17-61-9 | reverse complement strand
CTCGCGCAATGCCGCGCGCGCGGCATTGCTCAAACAGGCGCCCCGGTTTGAATCCGATTGCGCCGCACTGGATGCGCTGGCCGCGGTGGACGCCGACACCGTGCGGCCGATCTTTCTGAAGACCACCGCGATCGGATCATTGATGCGGCGCAAGATTCAGCCCATCGTCGCACCGCTGCTCGATCGCATCGCGGTGTTGCGGCGCCAGCCCTGAAGAAACCTTCCGTCCAGAACGCCCGCGGGTGCGCGGGGGGTATTACCGTCCCAGCGCCGAGTCAAGACTCGCCAGAAACTTGTCGGCCTTTTCAAACCCGATGACCTTGTAGCCCGACTGCTCACCCGCGGCATTCCAGAAAATCAGCCCGGGCGGGCCGAACAGGTTGAAGCGCTTAAGCAGCGCCTTGTCGGCTTCGCTATTGGCTGTGACATCGGCTTTCAGCAACACCACATCTTTAAGCCGGGCCTGCACCTTGGGATCGCTGAAGGTGAAGCGTTCCATCTCCTTGCACGACACGCACCAGTCGGCGTAAAAGTCGAGCATGACGGGTTTGCCATCGGCCCTGGCCGCGGCCAGGCGTGCATCAAGCTCAGCGACATCCTTGACCTTTTCAAATGACAAGCCTTTCTGTTCAGCCGCGCTAGCCTGTCCACCCGACACGCCCTTGAAAACATCCAGCGGCTGGAACAAGTCGCGGCCGCCCGCCAGCATGCCGATGATGATTGCCAGGCCGCCGATCAGCAACACCACACCCAGGCCTTTCCACAGGCGCATCCAGCCGGAGCCATGAGGCGGAAGCGGATCGAGCGCATGCAGATAAACCGCAGAGCCAATCAGCAGCATGGCCCACAGCAGCATGCCGACCCAGACAGGGATAATCGGCGAAATCAGGTAGATGGCGATGGCCAGCATCATCACGCCGAAGAAGTACTTCACTGCGTTCATCCAGCCGCCGGCACGCGGCAACAAGGCGCCCGCCGACACTCCAACCAGCAGCAGGGGCACGCCCATGCCCAGCGCCAGCACAAACAATGCGACCCCGCCCAGCGTGGTGTTTCCGGTCTGTGCGATAAAGGCCAGGGCTGCTGCCAGCGGTGGCGCCACGCAGGGGCCCATGATCACGGCCGAAAGCGCGCCCATGGTAAACACGCCGGCAAAATTGCCGCCCTTCATCTTGTTGGAGGCGTCGGAAAACTTGCTCTGGATGAAGCTCGGCAATTGAAGTTCAAAGAAACCGAACATCGAGAAGGCCAGGGCAACAAAAATGCCCGCGCCTATCCCGAGCGCCCACGGGTTTTGCAACGCATTCGACAACAGCGTGCCTGACAGCGCAGCCGCCACGCCCGCCAGCGCATAGGTAATCGCCATGCCCAGCACATAGGCCAGCGCCAACAGGAAACCGGTTGTTTTAGTGACCTCTTTACCCTGCCCGGCGATGATGCCCGACAGAATCGGGATCATCGGAAACACGCACGGCGTCAGCGCCAGTAGCAGGCCCAGGCCGAAGAAAGTCGCCACTACGGCCCAGAAGCTGCCGTCTTTCAGCACGCGCTCAATTCTTGATGTGTCGGATTCGTCGATGGGTTCAGCCGCAGCTGCCTGAACACTTGTGCCCGTCGCAGATGCCTCAGCCGCACCCACACCCGGTGTGAGCGAAAAATCGCGCTTAAGCGGCGGATAGCACACGCCGACGGCTTCGTTGCACCCCTGCCAGGTCGCATCCAGCACCAGCTTTTCGTCGGCGGCCAGCGCACGCGACAGGGTGACGATTGCTGAAAAGTTCTTGTGGTAAACCTCGGTGCGTCCAAAGGTGGGGTCTTCCTTGACGTCACCCGCGGGCGTCTCGACCTTGACCACCTTGACGCCGGATGGCGATTTGACAACAAACCCCAGCTTGTCGCGATACAGATAGGTATCGGCGGTCAGGGTGTAATCGAATTTGACCGTCTGTGCATTCGGCATCGCTGCAACAAGCGGAAAGGCTTCTTCCGGCGGTAGCAGTGTGGGCATGCCCATGCCCCCCAGGCTGCGCAGTCCGTCCAATGCGGAGACCGTGGAAATCGGCGCCGCGGGAGAGGCGGCGGGCGGCGCGGCGACCGCGGAAGCAATCAACGCCGGCAGCTTGATCGTGATGCTTGCCGTTTGCGGGGTGTAACACAGGCCGGCATCCGCGCACCCCTGCGAAACGGTTTTCAGGGTGACCGATGTCGCACCGGGTGTGCGCTGGATCGGCAACGCGATGCGCACATCCTTGCGATAGACCTCGACCTTGCCGAAATATTCGTCTGTTTTAAGCTTGCCCGCGGGCATGGCCGGTTTGCCCAGTGTGCCGCCGGTGACCTCGAACTTGAACTTGTCGCGGTACATGTAATAGCCGTCGGCAATCTGCCAGCGCGCTTCCAGCGTATTGGCATCAAGCGCGCGCGCCGAGAACTTGAACGCAAGTTCAGGGTCGATAAATTCCTGGGCGCTGGCCACTGGAAAATGTGCAAGCGCGCCCCAAAGTAAGGGTAGTGCGCTCAGCAAACGAAACCATTTATTCATGTTTTTCAGTCTCCGAGGCCAGCCAGGCAAGATAGGAAGGCAGGCCGTGTGTTATCGGTATGGCGATCAATTCCGGTACGTCGTAGGGATGGTGAAGACGGACGACTTCTTCAATCTGCGCATAGTTTACTGTGACGGTCTTGATCAGCAAGGGAATCTCGACTGCCTTTTCTACCACGCCCTGCCAACGGTAAATGGAGTGGCATGGCGCCAAAACGTTCACACAGGCGGCCATTCGATTTTCGATGAGGATCCGCGCCAGTTTCTCAGCGCTCGCAACATCGGGTAAATTCGTCAAGACTAACAAAGGTTCCATCACATGCGCTTTGGTTGGGTTGTACTACTCATGCTGTCGTTTCCGGTTCTGGAAGCCGTCGGCATCTTTTGGATTGCCGACAGGATCGGGGCCTGGGTCCTGCTGTGGCTGCTGCTTGCGGCCATCGCCGGCGTTACGCTGATTCGCTTCGAGCGGATCGCCTGGGGCGCACGTATGGCGTTCACAATGCAATCGGGCGTCAACCCCATGTCTTCGCTTTTGGCCAGCGGCCGCATCCTCCTCGCCGGCGGTCTGCTTGTGTTCCCGGGTTTCATCAGCGATGTCATGGCCCTGGTGCTGCTGCTGATCCCGGGCACCTGGAACAAACGAAAAACGGATCCGTTGCGTCCAGCCAATGACGATATTCTGGAAGGCGAGTTCAAGCGCGAGCCTGACGATTTGCTGCGATAAGCATGCTCAAAAAAGCTTCATCTGCCCACGCGCCTGTTTGATTTCGCGCAAGCAATCGTCCGATGTCGGGTAACGGTATTTCAGTCTCAACTCGTTCGTCGCCCGCGCATTCGACAGTTGGCGCGACTCGCGCAAAAACGACAGCAAGGCCTCCGACAGCACCCGTTCCGCTTCGGCCCGATTCACGCGCGGCGGCCGCGGCAAATCGAAGGCATCCGCACAACTGTCGAACCAGTCGCCCATTTTGAGCGGATGCGCATCCACCGCGTGGTAGATGCGCTGCGCGCGGCCGCGAAACAGCGCCGCCCACGCCAGACGCGCCAGATCGTCGGCATGGATATGATTGGTATAGCTGTCATCCTGGCTGACAAGCGCGGGGGTGCCACGCTTGATGCGCTCCAGCGGCAACCGGTCGGCGGCATAGATGCCCGGCGCGCGCAGAATGCTCACCTGGACCCGCTGCGTTTCGCCCCAACGCCGCAATTGTCGCTCGGCATCCACCCGGCGCACCGCGCGACCATTGACCGGCGCCACCGCGCGCGTTTCGGTCACCCAGTTGCCGCCGCAGTCTCCATACACGCCGCTGGTGCTGACGTACACCAGCGCGCCCGGCTTGCCGTGCCGTGTCAGCGCGTGCAGAAGATGCCGGGTACGCGGGTCGGTCCGGCCTTCATTGGGCGGCGGCGCAAAATGAAATACGCCGTCGACGCGCGGCAGCCGGCGCAGGCTCCCGGGGTCGTCGAGGTCGCCCACAAACGGGGTCACACCCAGCGCGCGCAACTCGGCGACACGCTCGGTGCGACGGATCATGCCGACGAATCCGGCCTGCCCGGCGTAGCGCTTTACCAGGCGCGCGGCCACATCGCCAAACCCCACAATCAAGATCTTTTTCATGCCTGCCTGCCCGTAACCCTTTCTGAACAAGGGTGAAATCCCCGCCGACTCAAGCGATAATCGCCCGGTTTATCATCGTATTTTAAGCGCACATCATGCCGTATCAGGTTTCCATCCAGCCCAGCGGGCATCAGTTCACCGTCAACGACGACGAAACCATACTCGAAGCCGCGCTGCGCGAAGGCTTTTCCCTGCCCTACGGCTGCCGCAACGGCGCCTGCGGATCCTGCAAGGGAAAGGTGTTGTCGGGCCAGCTCGATTACGGCAAGCATTCGCCCACCGCGCTGAAGGACGAGGAAAAAGCCCAGGGCCGCGCGCTGTTCTGCCGCGCCAAGCCCTTGAGCGACATGGTCATCGAAGCCAGGGAAATCGGCGCCGCCAAGGACATCGTGGTGAAAACCCTGCCGTGCCGGGTGGAAAAACTGGAGAAGCGCGCCGACGATGTGATGCTGGTCAAAATCAAATTGCCCGCCAACGAGCGCTTGCAATTCCTCGCCGGCCAATACATCGATTTCCAGTTGAAGGGCGGCAAGTCGCGCAGCTATTCGCTCGCCAATCCGCCGCACGACGACGCGCTGCTGGAACTGCATATCCGCCATGTGCCGGATGGGCTGTTTACCGGCCAGGTGTTTTCCACGCTGAAGGCGCGCGACATCCTGCGCCTGAAGGGGCCGCTCGGCAGCTTCTTCATCCGCGAGGATTCCGACAAGCCGATGCTCTTCATCGCCGGCGGCACCGGCTTTGCGCCGATCAAGGGCATGCTGGAACATGCCTTCGCCGAGCACACGGATCGCGAACTGGTGCTGTACTGGGGGGTGCGCTCGCTGAAGGATCTGTACATGGCCGAACTGCCGCAGCAGTGGCTGGCCGAACGCCCTAACTTCAGCTTCGTCCCGGTGCTGTCCAACCCCGAGCCTGCCGATCAGTGGCAAGGCCGCACCGGCTTCGTCCATGACGCGGTGCTGGCCGATTTCGCCGATTTGTCGGGTTATCAGGTGTATGCCTGCGGCGCACCCATCATGGTGGACAGCGCGCGCGACAGTTTCGTGAAAACCCGCAAGCTGCCCGAAGACGAATTCTTCGCCGACGCTTTCGTCTACGCAGCGGACGCTGAAACCACGCCCGCCCAATAGAAAATGCCCGCTTGATGCGGGCATTCCTGTCGGCGGGGCGCGCGCCGCGCTTAACCAGGTCAGCTTACAGCTCGAGCCGCGCTTAACCAGGGCGAGCTTACAGCTCGCCCTTGGCGCCCGCCTGCATGATCCCGATCAGCCCGTCACGCACAGCCTTGATGCGCGCGGTCAGCTCCTTTTGCAGTTTCTTTTCCTTCGCCACCAAATCGACGTTGATGTCCGTCATGATCAGCCAGCCCTGGCCCTGCGCATCTTCGATCATCGCAATGCGGCACGGCATGTACACGGCAAAGTCCATGCTCAGATCGATCAGTTCCTTGGCGATGACCGCATCACAAAACTGGAAAATGGTGATGGTGCGCTGCGGCGTGTTTGTCACCGCCTCCACCTGCTTGGACAAGGGAAGTTCCGCAACCAGTTTCAGGTTCAGCGCATTGGCGCGCAAACGCATCGACTCGGCCGCCTCTTCCAGGCTGACGCTGCGATCGATGGCTAGCTTGTACACCCCGGGCTGGGGCGTCTGTTTGGCACTGGATGTCGCGGCTTCGCTCGCAGGCGCCGCCAGCAGCAATGCACCCAGCACGACACCCAAAACGGAAAATAAAGTTGTACGCATGGCAATGTGCCTTTCTGTATATAAGACATCTCTAATGATACACCGCTTACGCTGCCCCGCACCCGCTTCAGCGCCGGGGACATGTTCACTCCCTGGCGCGACACAGCGCCAGCGCCTTTTGATAGTGCTGGCAGGCTTCACCGGTCTGACCGCTCTGCGTCTTGAGTTCGGCCATGCGAATGTGGCCCTCGGTGCTTGCCGTGATGGCGAGGCTGGCTTCCAGATACTTCTGCGCCTTGCCCCATAATTGCTGCACACAGCACAGCTGCGCCAGCGTCAGCAGCAGTTGGGCGTCGCGTGGGTTGAGGTGCAGCCATTTCTCAGCCTGCTCGATCTGCCGGGTGGGGCTGCCGCCGCGCAGATCGCCGTACAACGCCACCAGATCTTCGTTCCACTCGTGACTCAGTGCGGTTTCCAGCACATCGAGCGCGGTATCGTGCCCGCCGCGCTGCATAAAAGCGCGCGCCGCGGCGCGCGCAACGAAGGCATCCTGTTTGTAGTCAGCCGGAATTTTTTTCCAGTACTCCAGCAGTCCCCGGTCGTCTTCGGCACGACGCTTGAGGTTTTCAGCATAGGCGATACGCCGCAGCTGGGCTGCAACGCCCGTTTCCAGCGCGTTGCTGCGCGCCAGCGCGTCGAGCAGGCGCTCGACTTCATCCCATTGCCCGGTAAGTTGGCGCGCCTTGAGTTCGAGCCGCAACAGCGCGGTGTGCTGCGGCGCGATTTCCTTGGCGCGCCTGATCGCCGCCAGTGCGGCCGCGGCATCTTTGGCGTCGAGGCACGACTCGGCCTCGAACAGCTGCGCGGCCAGCTCGGCGCCGTGTTCGGTCGCGCTTTGAACGTGGCGTTCGCGCTGCGCGACCGCGTGCATTTCCTGCGCAGCGCGCGCGGCCAGCACCTGCGCCAGGCCCATCCGGGCTTCATCGCCCTGCCATTGGCCGAGCGACTGCTCGGCATCCTGATAGCGATATTCGGCATAGGCCTTGAGGCCGCCGACAAAATTCCCGTCGCGCTTTCTGGCCGCGCGACGCGCACGCTGCTCGCGCACAATTCCAGGCAGGTTGAGCGTGAGCACGGCCAGCCGCACCAGCATCACGCCACCGACGATCAAACCGGCCAGCACCAGCACGAAGCTGATGAAAGAGATTTCCATCCGCCACGGCGGATAAACCAGCACCACATAACCCGGGTCGTAGCGCCCGGCCATGGCCAGCGCAACGGCCAGCACGGCAACAATCAGAACCGAGATCAGCCAGCGCATCAGTGGTTCTCCTTGTAGGCATCCAATGCGGCCAGGCTGGCGTCAATGCCGGGGAGCTTGACCACGATCTGCAGTTCGGCCAGACGCTTGATTTCCCGGATTGCCGCCACGACACCCGCATCGCGCGTATTGAAATAGCGTGTCAGCATGTCTAGCGCTGCGCGCAGATCCGCCTGGAATGCGGCTTGATCTTGCGACAGCAACGCCAGCCGGGCCGAAAGCAGGCGCAAGCGCAGGTTTTCACGCAGAAAATAGGCCTGTTTCGGCGGCAACAGGATGGCTTCGTTGCCTTCCACGCGGCGCAGTTGCACCAGCTGTTTCAGTTCCGTCCACAGCTCTTGACCAAGATTGCTTCCCGCCGCGCGCGGCGCGGGGACTGCCTCGGAACGCTGCGCGCTGGCCAGCGGCCAGCTGGCATGGTGTGCCGCCAGGGCTTCGATGCGCGCGCTGGCGCCCACTTCGTCGAGCGACGGCGCCGCCCGCAAATTCGCCAGATCAGCCGCAATGCCGCGACGCAGTGCAGTGAACTGCGGTTTATTCAAACGCTGCAATCGGGTATCCGCCCCTTCCAGAGCAATAATCGCCGCCTTCACGTTGCCCGCCAGTTGCACCTGCTGCGCGGCGGTAAGCAGGATTTGCTCGATTTCGGCCAGCATCCACTGATCGCGGCCTTGCGCCAGTTCCTTGTACAGGGTATCGAGCGCAAGCTGCTGCTGCTGGGATGAGACCATCTGGTTTTCCATACGCGCGATTTTCTCGCTGCTCTGCCGCATCATGTCGTCGGCATTGCGCGCCAGCAAACGGCTTTCGCTCACCTCGCTGCCCGACTCGGCCAGGCGACGCGCCAGCTCGCTCTTCAGGTCGCGGATGCGTTCGCGGCTGTCGGACCACGACCAGGCGGCTGCGGCAAGGGCCAGCGTCGCCACCAGCATTGCCACCATGGGCAGCACATGGATACGTTCGAGCGATGCGACCGGCTGAGGCGCTGCCGCTGACACGGGCGAGGTGACGGCCGGCGCAACAGCGGGGGCCTCGGCGGGTGTAACCGTGGACGTATCAGTCGTGTCATTCATAGCGTATTCCCAAACCAGTTAATCAGGCCGTCTACCAACCCCGCATCCCCGCCCGGCGTTGCGATGACCTGTGCGATGCCAAAACGGCGGGCGGCCTCGGCGATTTTCTCATGCGGAGCGAAAAGCGGGGTGTTGGCCAGCAAACGCGCGCCGGCCTCGCCGAGCAACG
>NCIF01000113.1 GCA_002256785.1 Hydrogenophilales bacterium 17-61-9 | reverse complement strand
GGCCCGGCCGGCACCGGCAAGACCTACCTCGCGGTGGCGTGTGCCGTCGATGCGCTGGAGCGCGAGCAGGTCAAGCGCATCGTGCTGACGCGGCCGGCGGTGGAAGCCGGCGAGCGGCTGGGCTTCCTGCCGGGCGACCTGACGCAGAAGGTCGATCCCTATCTGCGCCCGCTGTACGACGCGCTGTACGACCTGATGGGCTTCGACAAGGTGACGCGGCTGATCGAGCGCCACTCGATTGAAGTCGCGCCGCTGGCTTTCATGCGCGGGCGCACGCTCAACCACGCCTTCATCATCCTCGACGAGGCGCAGAACACCACACCCGAGCAGATGCAGATGTTTTTGACCCGCATCGGCTTCGGCGCGCGCGCCGTGGTGACCGGCGACCCGACGCAAATCGACCTGCCCAAGCACATCAAATCCGGCTTGCTCGACGCCGCCGAGGTGCTGTCCGACGTGCGCGGGATTGCCTTCACCCATTTTCTGTCCGAAGACGTGGTGCGCCATCCGCTGGTCGGCCGCATCGTCGATGCCTATGCCGCGCGTCGCGCAGAAACGGACGCGCGTGGCAAGCCCTGAGTTCAGCCTGGCCGTGCAGTTCGCCAGCGAGGCCGACGACTTGCCGACACGGGCACAAGTTCGTCGCTGGGTTGCGGCGGCGCTGGCGCACCCGGCCGAAATCACCGTGCGCATCGTCGATGCCGGAGAAGCGCAGGCGCTCAACGCCGACTACCGCAACAAGGATTACGCGCCCAACGTGCTGACCTTCGAATACGGCGAAATTTCCCCTGGCACGCTCGGCGGCGACGTGGTGATCTGCGCCCCGGTGGTCGAGCGCGAGGCGCGCGAGCAGGGCAAGCCGCTCCAGAACCATTATGCCCATATGACCGTCCACGGTATCCTGCATTTACAGGGCTACGATCACATCGAGCCGCATGATGCCGACATCATGGAATCGCGCGAAGCCGCTATACTGAAGCGCTTCCGTATCCCCAACCCTTATTTTTCCTGACCGTTACCCCCCATGGAGTCCGACAGTAGTCCCAAACCGGCCAGCTTTAAGCCCAGCCTGCTCGAGCGCATTTCCCACTGGCTGATGCGCGAGCCCGAAGACCGCGAGCAGTTGATCGAATTGCTGCACGGCGCCTACGAAAACAGATTGATGGACGCCGACGCGCTGGCAATGATCGAAGGCGTGCTGCAGGTGTCCGAAATGCGCGTCGGCGAAATCATGATTCCGCGCGCGCAAATGGATGTCGTCGACATCAACGATGCGCCCGAAGTGTTTATTCCCCGCGTCATCGAAACCGGACACTCGCGCTTCCCGGTCATCGACAAGGACCGCGACGACATCATCGGGATTCTGCTGGCCAAGGATCTGCTGCGGCACTATGCCGAAGACGATGCCGACATCCGCGGCATGTTGCGCCCGGTCGTGTTTATCCCCGAATCCAAGCGGCTGAACGTGCTGCTGAAGGACTTCCGCTCCAACCGCAATCACATCGCCATCGTGGTGAATGAATATGGCGGCGTGGCCGGCTTGGTAACGATCGAGGACGTGCTGGAGCAGATTGTCGGCGACATCGAGGACGAATACGACTTCGACGAAACCGAGGACAACATCATCCGCGAAAACGAGGGGGTGTTCCGCGTCAAGGCCAGCACCGAAATCGACGACTTCAACGAAACCCTGGGCGCGCAATTTTCCGACGAGGAATTCGACACCGTGGGCGGACTCGTCGTGTCGCGCTTTGGCCACCTGCCCAAGCGCGGCGAATCAGTCAATTTCGATGGCTTTATCTTCAGCGTGCTGCGCGCCGACAGCCGCCGCCTGCATGTGATCCGGGTGACCCGCCTGGCGGTGGATCCGGACACGCAGCTGCCGTTGCTGCCGCAGGAATAAACGCTACAGGCTGTGTCCGCGGTCGCCACGGGCAAACCCCGCCAGCGGTGCGACCTTGCCCCGGGTGAACGCAATCGCCTTGAACAAATCGCCCATCTCGGCGGGCGACACCAGGCGCTGCACCGCATTGGCCTGCGGCAGATAGGCCGCCGCGTCGCTGGGTGAAATCTGCATCAGCACATCGGTCAGCCCGGCGTTAATCAGGAAATTCGCCTGACTGGCGTAGCCCGCCAGTTCCAGACCCGCAGCCGTACCCGCGCGTGCCACCGCGCTGAAATCGACGTGCGCGGTGAGGTCGCACAGCCCCGGCAAATAAAACGGATCGTCCAGCGCGTGATGGCGGTAATGCGCGCGCAACGTGCCCATGTGGCGTTGCGGGTGGTAGTACTCACTCTCGCCGAATCCGTAGTCAATCATCAGGATCAGGCCGTGGTCCAGGCATTGCGCAAGCGCGGCGACCAGCGCCCCGGCCGCCAGACTGATTTCGGAAAGATAGCCCGGCGCCAGGTTTAAAGCGTCGGCGCGGGCGCGCAGCGTGGGGTCGATAATGGGGCGGTCCTGCCACGCAAATGTTTCGCCGTCCAGGCTCACGCCGCGCAGCATCGGCGCGTCTTGCGTCCAGTGAACCAGTTCCACCGGCAGCGCGTCGAGCACCTCGTTGCCCAACATCACGCCGCTGAAATGCGCGGGCAGCGCATCCAGCCACTGCACCCGGCCAGCCAGATGCGGCAGTTCATGCGCCAAGCGTTCCTGCTGGCGCGCGCGCAGGTCGGCGCTCACTTCCAGCACGCAATAACGCGTGGGCAGCGCGTCGAGCCGCTGCAGCTCGGCCAGCACGTCCACCGCCAGCCGCCCGCTGCCGGCGCCCAGTTCCAGCACCTCGCCACCCGTTTCGGCCAGCACCGGCGCCACCGCGTGCGCCAGCGTGCGGCCGAACAGGGGCGTCATTTCGGGCGCGGTGACAAAGTCGCCGGCCGCCCCCAGTTTGGTCGCGCCGGCCGCGTAGTAACCCAGTCCGGGCGCATAGAGCGCGGCCTCCATAAACTGCGCAAACGAAATCCAGCCGCCGGCGCGTTGAATGCGTTTCTGGAGATAGGCAACGACACGCTGGCTGTGGGCGAGTGCGTCCGGGGTGGAGATGGGCAGCATGGGATGGTTGACTTGATGGATAATGCGCAATCCTGGGAATATAAGGGCGAACCCCGATGCATGGCAAAACGGTGTTGATTACAGGCGGAGCAAAACGCGTGGGCGCGGCCTCGGCACGCATGCTGCACGCCGCCGGCGCCAGCCTGATGATCCATTACCGCAGTTCGGCCGCCGAGGCGCGCGCCCTGCAGGACGAATTGAACGCCATCCGCCCCGATTCGGTGGCGTTGATCCAGGCGGACTTGCTCGACATCGGCGGCCTGCCCAGCCTGGTTCATAAAACCGTCGCCACCTTTGGCGGGCTGGATGTGCTGCTGAATAATGCGTCGAGCTTTTATCCCACGCCGGTCGGCGCCATCGCCGAAAAAGACTGGACCGACCTGATGGGCAGCAACCTCAAGGCGCCGCTGTTTCTGTCGCAGGCGGCTGCGCCCGAACTCAAGAAGCGCCGCGGCTGCATCATCAACATCACCGACATCCACGCCGAACGGCCGATGAAAAATTACGTCGTCTATTCCATTGCCAAGGCAGGACTGGTGGGCCTGACCAAATCGATGGCGCGCGAACTCGCGCCCGAAGTGCGTGTCAACGCCGTCGCGCCGGGGCCGATCATGTGGCCGGAAGACGACGTTAATTTCGACCAGGTTTCGCGCCAGCGCATCATCTCCCACACCATGCTGAAGCGCGCGGGCGATCCCACCGACATTGCGCTTGCGGTGCGCTTTTTCGCGATGGACACGCATTTTGTGACCGGGCAGGTGCTGGCGGTGGACGGCGGGCGCAGCGCCAAGCTCTAAAGACGCATCAATCCGGCAAACCCGCCGCGTCTGCTCCTGCTTCGACGCGTTGCCCCGCGCGGCGAAGCGGGCGCCAGGCGCCGCTCAATCATTACGCAACAACTATTGCTGGTAACCCCTGTGCCTGACGAAATCAACCCTGTTGCAAGCTGGACTGAAGCCGGCGAGAACCGCTCTGCCCGCTGGCGCGCCGAGAGCGGCGCGCCAGCGCCCAAGCGCGTGATGGTCGTCGACGATCAGCTGACGGCGGATGCGGCCTATCGCCTGGCCAGCGAGGGCAACGCGCTGCTGTGGCGCGGCGACTTTCAGAATGCGCGGCAATTGCTGCAGGCTATCGCGCGCCGCATCGACCGCAAACCACGCAAGGCCGCAACTTCGCCGACCGAAGCCTTCAACTTTCATCGCCAGGCGCAATCCCAGCGCGCCCGCACCCTGGGGATGCTGCTGTTGCCGCTGGACGCGGATTTCAGCATTCCGCTACGGCGTGCGCCGAATGTGAAAGAAGCCTGCGCCGAAGCCTACGGCGCGGGCGGAGAAGCCTCGATCGTCTCGCTGCGCGAGCTGCTCGGCGTGATCGGCGCGCATGAATGGCGCAAGAAAGGCGTCGAAGTCGCGGCGCTCGGGGACCGTATCCATCCGCACTACGGCGTGTTTTCGCCGGTGCGCGGGGAGTACGTTGGGTTGGTGAATGATGCGCCGCTGCCGACAACAAAGCTTGCGTTCGATATCGGCACGGGGTCCGGCGTGCTGGCCGCAGTACTGGCCCACCGCGGCGTCAAACATATCATCGCCACCGACCAGGACCCGCGCGCATTGGCATGTGCGCGGCAGAATATCGCCCGGCTTGGGCTTGCGGGGCGGGTGGAGGTGGTTGAGGCCGACCTGTTTCCGCCGGGCCGCGCGCCGCTCATCGTGTGCAATCCGCCGTGGGTGCCTGCGCGCGCCAATTCGCCGCTCGAACACGCGATCTACGATCCTGATAGCCGCATGCTGCGGGGCTTTCTGAACGGGCTGGCGGCGCATCTGGAACCGGGCGGCGAAGGCTGGCTGATCCTGTCGGATCTGGCCGAGCATTTGGGCCTGCGCTCGCGCGAGTGGTTGCTCGCCGCGTTCGACGCAGCCGGCCTGAACGTGGTGGCGCGGGTGGACGTCAAACCGACCCATCCCCGCGCCTCGGATGCCGCCGATCCGCTCCACGCCGCGCGCGCGGCCGAGGCGACGTCGCTCTGGCGCCTCGCCGCGCGCACGGCTTAACCCATACAACCCACCCCGCTTCACAGGAAACGCCCCATGAACCCCCGCCGCCATTTGTTTACCTCCGAGTCCGTTTCGGAAGGCCATCCCGACAAGATCGCCGACCAGATTTCGGACGCCATTCTGGACGCGTTTCTGGCCGAAGAACCCGAGGCCAAAGTGGCCTGCGAAACCTTCGTCGCCGACAATCTGGTGGTGATTGCGGGCGAGTTCAAAACCGTGCGCAAGGAACTCTTCAACGAAATTCAAGGCCGCGCCGCAGCCATCGCGCGCCAGGTGCTGCGCGACATCGGCTATCGCGATACCGAAACCGGCATCGACCCCAACACCTGCGAAGTGCAGGTGCGCTTCAATCACCAGTCGATCCAGATTCACAAAGGCATCACCCTGGCCGGCGGCGATATCGGCGCCGGCGACCAGGGCCTGATGTTCGGCTACGCCTGCGACGAAACCCCGGACCTGATGCCCTACCCGGTGTGGCTGGCGCACCGTCTGGTGCAAAAACAGGCCGAACTGCGCAAGTCCGGCGCCCTGCCCTGGCTGCGTCCCGACGCCAAAAGCCAGGTGACCGTGGCTTACGAAAACGGACAAGTGGCCGGTATTGAAAACATCATCCTCTCCACCCAGATCGAGCGCGACCTCGACCCGGCCTGGGTCGCACAGGAAGCTGCGCGCGCAATCGTCGATCCGCTGGTGCCACCGGCGCTGCGTACGCCGAGTTTCAAGCTGTGGGTCAATCCCGCCGGCCCCTTCGAAATCGGCGGCCCCAACGGCGACACCGGCCTCACCGGCCGCAAGATCATCGTCGATACCTATGGCGGTTCCTGCCCGCACGGCGGCGGCGCGTTTTCAGGCAAGGACCCGACCAAGGTCGACCGCTCGGCGGCGTACATGGCGCGCTATATCGCCAAGAATATTGTGGCGGCGGGCTATGCCAAGCGCTGCCTGGTGCAGCTGGCGTATGCCATTGGCGTGGCCGAGCCGGTTTCGTTGCTGATCGAAACCCATGGCACCGGCACCGTGCCGGACGAAACGCTGGAAGCGATGGTGCGCAGCACCTTCCGGCTGACCCCGCGCGGCATCATCGAAAGTCTCGACCTGCGCCGCCCCATTTATCGGCAAACGGCCGCCTATGGCCACTTTGGCCGGGCCGAGCCGGACTTCACCTGGGAACGCGTGGATCAGGCAGCGAGACTCGCGCAGCTGGGCAGTTGAGGCGTGATCACCGCGACCGGCGACCGGGGGTCAGCCGTCGCGCACGATCGGCTTATTCCTGCGCGATTTGTCTGCTCTGGCAGACAGACCGCGTTCCCGACCTGTATCAGAGCTGGCGCTTGCCGCGCGCGAGTTCCATGTTCGAAGCGTCTGATTGAGACGGTTCCGATGACGTGTGGGGCGCCAGCGTCGACACCTTGTTCGACGCGGTAGAAAGCGTGGCCACATCACCGGAAATGATGCCGCCTTCTTCCACACTCATCGCCCCGTAGCGGATCACGCCGGAAACCTTGCCTGTAGCGTAAACCACCAGTCGCTTGCGCGCAGTGAGTTCGCCCTGGAAATGGCCGCGCACTTCTGCCACGTCGATTTCGGCTTTACCCGAAAACACGCCGCCCTCGGCTATGCGAATGTCGCGGCTGTTCATCGAAGCTTCTACGCGGCCTTCCACCACCAGAATTTCGCAATCGGTGATTTCCGATCCCTTCAGCTTGATGTTCGGACCGACAATGAGCTTGTTGCCATCTTCTTTCGGTGCGGCCTGGGCAGCGGCAGCCGCGCTGGCCGCCTTGTCGACCGGCCTGGCGGAATCAGCCAACGTATCCTTGAACCGGTGGCTGTCGACGCCGGAACGACCGGGTGTCCGGGTATCGGATGGAGTCGGACTGGGATGCATGAAGTTTTTAAGCATGAGGATGGATTCCTTACGGTGAGCTTGTTTGCAAACACGCGATTGCGCGGTTGCAGCCATGAAACTGGACGCAACAAGCTGTCGTGGCAAGGTCCATGCCAATGCCGGATTTAGTCTAATAAACAGATAGATAAAGAAATCGCGCAAGGTGAAACGAGGCCGCAGCAAGGCTGGATTGTCCCCAGAATGCGACGCGGAATCTGCAAGGCAAACGCACTCAGTCAAAACACGCAAATAAAACATATGGTTATGGAGTTTTTGCTGTGTCGTCGAATTGCGACATGACACCGCTTTGCCGCAGGGGGCCGATCCACACCAACGTGTCGAGCAGCGTATATCGTGCTGACCCTGATGTTTCTGCGTAATCGTGGCTGTCCCCGATTGCGTGATCCCTGCGGTCTGGAAATTATTAATAGTAAGGATTGTGGTCACGAATTGGCGTCACAGGAGAAGAGCCCCAGCTACTGTCCGTATAACTGTTTTTGCACACCTTACACTCCCAATAGCCTTCCCCATTACCTTGCAGCCTAATCAGCGCTTGGTTCTTGTCGTAGCAGTGTTGGCAGAATGGCCCTTCCTTCTTAGCGTTATCAAATAACCAGTAATAAGGGCTTTCCCATTGAATTTTCTCTTTTACGATCAGCTGCTCTGTAGCAACTCTCAGTTCCGCATCTTTCTCCACCAAGACCTGCTGGATGTCAGCAATTTGAATTTTTGCGTCCGCTAATGCCGAAATAAGCTCAGCCAGCTTTAGTTTCGATTCTGCCTTTTCAAGAGAAACGTCGCTCTCCTTGATCACCTTGGCAATGTCGGTCGCCGTCTTGATGCTGCCCAATACTGCGGCAATTGATGTCATGTCCATAATCTATTCCTTGTCGTAGTGTCAGTGCGTTGGTTAGTTCAGCTTTTTATATCCCCGATACCACTCCACCCACTTCCCAAGCAACACATGGGGTCAGGGTGAACTGGCCCGGCTTTTTTGACCCCGGATTTTTGATTGTTCGATTGTTAAAGAATTCGTTTTTTAAAAACTGCACATGGCCCCGGCGTCATTTGGACAAAAGTCCATCCATATTCTTCGGCCCCGTTAATTAATTTTGCTCCCGCGTGAGCTTCTGTGAGCCCTTCCTCCGGGCTACACATATATATGAATTTTTCTTTGCTCTTGCCAAAGAAAAAAACTGTTCCTCCGACAATAATTGCCAGAAAAGTCGCTACTAGGAAAAGTATCATTCCAGAATTGTTGTTCAACAAATTTTCCTCACAGCAGCCGGCCAAAAAATCGTTAGCACTTACCAGATATACGCCGCAACCCAAATTCCAGACGAGAACAGCCACATTGCAAAGCACGCCCAGAGCTCTTGCCAAAACAGCATCCCTTGCCACTCAATGACTTTCCAGCGACGTATTTTTGATCCTTGATGGCAAATCACAAAGATACAAAATGTTGCCATGACCAAAAGCTGCTACCAACCCGAGAGTGACCTTCAGGTACATCTCAAAGTCTTTGTATATCCGCTCACTATGTTCTTTGGTTTCGCTCCCGCGATCTGCCATGGACCGTGCTTGCCGATAAAAGTCGATGGCGGCGAAGGTGAACAAAAAAACGAATGCAGCGATTGGTACGCCGTAAATTACGTAATTGTGCATATATTGAACATTCAAACGTCAGCTTCGAATACTTCTCGCAATTCAACCCAGCCGTTTGTACCCCCGATACCACTCCACCCACTTCCCGATCCCATACCCGGACAAGCTAAAAAGGGACAGACCACGATTTGTTCACCTTGACCTGCTCATACATCAAGGCTGGATCCATGTCCACCCCATTGGGCTAGACCACAACACCCAAATCGAGGCGCGCTTGATCGAAACAAGCTTTGTCCTTGAGTGCTTCGAAGATTCCGCATTCTGTGGCAGTCAACACGGCTGAAGGGAAACCTCAGGGTCAGACACGATAGTTTTAAAACCCCTTCGGCAATCCAGCCTGCTTCAGCACCGCGTTCGCGGTATGACGTGACTTGATTTTATGGTCGACCGGAAAACGCACGCCGGTGATGGGGGAAAACCAGATATCGTGGTCGCCCTTGCCGGGCCGTTCGAATTTGCAACCCGCCTCGCGTAGCAGGCGAATGAGTTCCGGGGTGAAGCTGTACCCATCAGCAGTGAATGCGGTGGGCGACGGAGTATTTTCTGGCAAGCAATTCAAAGGGGATATCGCCAACATTCAGGCAGCCGTTGGCTTCCAGAAGCTCGGGCACCAGGCTTTCCAACTTGGTGGACAGGGCTTCGAGCGTGTCGGCTTCGGTGGCGAGTCCGGGCACGTCATCGGACGTGGCGACCCAGACGGACGCTTCGTCGTCCCACTCGGCGCGAATGAATAGCGCTTTTTGCATGGCACACCTCGTTATCGTTGGGTTCGATTAGGTAATTCTAATCCTATTTGCTCGAAGCGAACTCGATTGCGGGATCACCCCAGCTGCTTATATCCCCGATACCACTCCACCCACTTCCCGATCCCATACTCCAGCGTCGTCGCCGGCTTGAACCCCGTATCGCGGATCAGCTCGTCGACATCCGCGTAGGTCGCCTGCACGTCGCCGTCCTGCATCGGCAGGAAGTTCTTCTTCGCGGTCTGGCCGAGCGCGGCTTCAATCGTGCCGATGAAGTCCATCAGCTGCACCGGGGTGTGGTTGCCGATGTTGTAGATACGGTAGGGCGCGTGGCTCGATGCCGGGTCGGGGTTGTTGTGGTCGAAGTCGGGGTTGGGCTGCGGGATGCGGTCGAGCACTTTGACGGTGCCGTCGGCGATGTCGTCGATGTAGGTGAAGTCGCGCATCATGTCGCCGTGGTTGAAGACGTCGATGGT
>NCIF01000233.1 GCA_002256785.1 Hydrogenophilales bacterium 17-61-9 | reverse complement strand
TCGACCCCACGCTGCTGCCATTGCTCAATGCGCAGGTCGGCGACCGCGTGCAGATCGGCGAAGCACCCTTCACCATCGCCGGCGTGGTGGCCGAAGAACCCGGCCAGCTTGGCGGCGTGTTCGGCCTCGCGCCGCGCGTGTTCCTGCGCGCCGACGAAGTCGCGGCCACCCGCGTGCTGCAGCCCGGCAGCCGGGTCAGCTATCTCTATCAATTCGCCGGCGAAGCCAAACCGCTGGCCGCGTTCAGCGCCGCAATCAAGCCCACGCTCGACAGCACACAGCGCCTCATCGGTTCGCGCGAAGGCGTGGAAACCCTGCGCGGCGCATTCGCCAATGCGGACAAATACATCCAGCTCACCGCGCTGATCAGCCTGCTGCTGTCGGTGGCGGCCATCGCCATCGCCGCCCACCGGCACGCGCTGCGCCATTACGACCAGGCCGCGCTGCTGCGCTGTTTCGGCGCCACCACCGCGCAACTGCGCACGCTGTACGCCGTCCAGTTGCTGACGCTGGGGCTGCTGGGCAGCCTGCTCGGCATTGCCATCGGTGCCGCCATGCAGCAGGGGCTGGCGCTGATGATCCTGCCCGACGCCGCCACCCGGCTGCCGGCGCTCGGCAGCGCGCCCGTCGGCGTGGCCCTGGTCAGCGGCCTGCTGGCGCTGGCGGGCGCCAGCCTGCCCGCCCTGCTGCGCCTGATCCGCGTGTCGCCGCTGCGGGTGTTGCGGCGCGAACTGCCGCCGCTGCCGCTGGCCGCCTGGATCAGCGTCGCCGTCAGCGGCAGCGCACTGCTGGCGCTGGTGGCGTGGGTTGCCGACGACGTCAAACTGGTCGCCGTTTTCGTCGGCGCGCTGACGGGCCTGGCCGCGGTGCTGGTGTTGCTCGCCCGGCTGGCGCTGCTGGGCGGGCAAGCGGTGCAAAAGCTGAGCCACGGCCCGCTGCGCTTTGGCCTGGCGCAACTGCTGCGCCACCGCTTCGATAGCACCGTGCAGCTCGGCGCCTTCACCCTCGCGCTGTTCCTCGTCGCCCTGCTGGCGCTGGTGCACAGCGACCTCGTCGACAGCTGGCGCGCCCAGCTGCCGCCCGATGCGCCGAATTATTTTCTGGTGAATATCGCGCCGCAACAGCAGGCCGACGTCGCCGCTTTTCTGCAGCAGCACCGGCTGCAGGCATCCGCGTTGTATCCCATGGTGCGCGGCCGCCTGGTGAGCAAGAACGACGCACCCATCGCCGCCACGCTGCCGCCGGAAGACCGCGACAACCCCACGCTGCGGCGCGAACTCAACCTCACCTGGACCGCCACCCTGCCCGCCAACAACGCCATCCTCGCCGGGCAATGGCACGGCAGTCAGCGCGGCGCCGCCATCTCGGTCGAATCCGGCATGGCCGAACGGCTCAAGCTGGCCGTCGGCGACAGCCTCGGCTTCCAGGTCGGCGACCAGATGCTCAGCGCGCGCATCGGCAGCATCCGCAGCGTGAAGTGGGATTCGATGCAGCCCAACTTCTTCGTCATCTTCGCGCCCGGCCAGCTCGACGCCCTGCCCGCCAGCGCCATCGCCAGCGT
>NCIF01000232.1 GCA_002256785.1 Hydrogenophilales bacterium 17-61-9 | reverse complement strand
CTTGGGGCAATTAGCGGCGGCTGTCTGGTTGAAGGCCAGCCTGCTTATATTTGCTTTCGATTTATCGCCCCACGCTTGATGACGTTCAGGTGCATCTATGCCAGCGATCCTGATTTTGTATTGCTGACGATCCACCAGAAGGGTCAGGGTGTCGCCATCAGTAATCCCCACTACCTGGCCACTAAGGGTGCCCGAGTTTGCAGCCGAGGTCATCAGCATGAGCGTTGTGGCAATGAGGACTGAGCCTCGGTTAAAGTCGTTCTTGCCCATTTCAGGATTGCATTCCATGGCTGACCTATCGAGCTTCCAACAGTACTACAAGCTGGCAGACTTGCTCATCGAGCAGGCAACAGCTAGCCGAATGTGCGAGGTTGCTTGCATAGAACTTGGCACACTATCAGTGGTTATACGGCGACGTGCCATTGGATGAAGTGCTGGCGGCCCTTGATGCGACTGAGCCTAATGACGGTCAAGCAACACTGCTGGCTGGCGGCATGGAAAATCCAGTCAGGGTACTGGGTAGTGTTCTAAGCGGGCTGGTGAAAGAGAAGCCCTAGTCAGCCGTTTGAATGCAGGCGTAGACAACAATAAAGCCCCACGCCTGCCTTGCCACATCACTTTTTCTTTGCTGCCTTCTTGCCTGCAACGGCCGTCTTGAAACCAGCTCCAGCCGTGAAGCGCGGCACAGTCGTTGCTGCGATTTTGAGTTCCGCGCCTGTTTGCGGATTGCGTCCGGTACGGGCAGCACGCTTGGAGGATTTGAATGTACCAAAACCTACAAGGGTAACGGTATCCCCCTTCGCTACCGCTTTGACCACAGCGGCCAAGATTGCGTCCAGCGCTCGTCCTGCAGCGGCCTTGCCGATGTCTGCTTCGGCTGCGGCGAACTCGATCAGTTCAGATTTTTTCATGAATATCCTTTTGGTTGGTTGAGAAAGCTTGATGCTATCAACGTTCAAGCATGCATGGCCTGATAAGCCACGCTGGCACTTAGTCTAGGTCAGAAATGGACTATTATTTGCCGTCTAAACGGCCAAACAATTTAAAGGTGTCATCGTGAAGAAACTCATCGCACTCCTCGCCACACTGATTCTGTCATCCCCCGCATTTGCTGCCGACAATGCCTGCATGACCCAGGCGGCGGAGAAAAAGCTGTCTGGCGCAGCTCAAACCAGCTTCGTCCGGAAGTGTGTGGTTGATGGCTGTGAAGCCACGTCGCAGGAGAAGAAGCTCGCTGGCGCTGCCAAGAATAGCTTCACGAAGAAATGTCTGGCCGATGGGCTGATTCTCTACTGCGAGAAGCAGGCTACGGGGAAGAAGTTATCGGGTGCCGCCAAAACCAGTTTCATGAAGAAGTGTCAGTCGGGCAATTGACCTGATCGGCTGGATACAGATGCACTGACTCTTGCCGAAGCGGGCATAGCGAAAATTAAAGCCAATGTCCCCTGCACCGCCGGGTTAGTCCTACCTCGTTGTGCAGTTCGTATTCGATCCATATGTCGTGCAATTGGTGTGCGTCGGGGTGTGTGGCGCCGTCATCTGCTGGATCGACTGAACTGCCCGCTCGGAGTCC
>NCIF01000112.1 GCA_002256785.1 Hydrogenophilales bacterium 17-61-9 | reverse complement strand
GCGCAGGCCATCGGCAGCGGTGATATGCGTGGTGTCCTGCGGAAACGCAAACAGCACGTCCCAGCCGGTGTCGCCGCTGCCGAGAAACAGGCCGGGATAACGCTGCGGATCGGACGCCTGAAGCCGGACCAGATCAGGCCGCGCTTGCTCGGCCTGCAACGGCCATTCCCGGATCTCGGGCGTGGCCAGGCGGTCCGTGGCGAAGGTCAAGCGCGTTTGAAGACCAGCGAACCGTTGGTGCCGCCAAACCCGAAGTTGTTCTTGAGCGCAGCGTCGATCTTCATCTCGCGCGCGGTGTTGGCGCAGTAATCGAGATCGCACTCCGAGTCCTGCGAGAAAATATTGATGGTGGGAGGCGAAACTTGATGATGTATCGCCAGCACCGTGAACACCGACTCCACGCCCCCCGCTCCACCCAGCAAGTGGCCGGTCATCGATTTGGTCGAGTTGACCACCGTCTTGTACGCCGCATCGCCCAGCGCCAGCTTGATCGCATCCGTCTCGTTTTTGTCGCCAAGCGGCGTCGACGTGCCGTGGGCGTTGATGTATTGCAGCTGATCGGCATTCACACCGGCATCGCGCATTGCATTTTGCATCGAACGCCTGGGACCGTCGGTGCTGGGCGCGGTCATATGATAGGCGTCACCGCTCATGCCAAAGCCCGACAACTCGGCGTAGATTTTTGCACCCCGGGCTTTTGCATGCTCGTACTCTTCCAGCACCAGCACGCCACTGCCTTCGCCCAGGACAAAGCCATCCCGATCCTTGTCCCACGGACGGCTGGCGGTTTCCGGGTCGTCGTTGCGGGTGGAAAGCGCGCGGGACGCAGCGAAACCGCCCACGCCCAGCGGCGAAACCGCACATTCAGCCCCCCCCGCGACCATCACATCGACATCGCCGTGCTGGATCATGCGGGCAGACAAGCCGATCGCATGCAACCCCGTCGTGCACGCAGTCACGACCGCGAGGTTAGGCCCCTTTATTCCGTACAGAATGGAAAGGTTGCCGGAAATCATGTTGATGATGGAACCGGGAATAAAGAAGGGAGAAATCTTCCTTGGGCCGAACTCCATCAGCAAGGTATGGGTGTCCTCGATCAGCGGCAAGCCGCCGATTCCGGATCCGATATTGAGGCCGATGCGCTCGGCATTGGCCTCGGTGACTTCAATGCCCGAATCGCGTATCGCCTGGATGCCCGCTGCCATGCCGTACTGGATAAACACATCCATGCGGCGGGCTTCTTTTGGATTGAGGTATTGCTCCACATCGAAATTCTTCACCTCGCCTGCTACTTGAGCAGTGAAGGGAGAAGGATCAAAGCGGGTGATCCGGGCAATTCCCGACCGGCCTGCTATCAGGTTATCCCAAGCCTCGGGAATGGTATTGCCAACCGGGGAAACGACCCCCAAACCGGTTACGACGACGCGACGTATGGACAAAAGTCAGCCCTTTACTAGGTGAATAATCAGCTCGAGTGGCTATTGACGTAGTCAATCGCTTGCTGGACGGTGGTGATTTTTTCCGCGTCTTCATCCGGGATTTCGCAGCCAAACTCTTCTTCCAGCGCCATGACCAACTCAACCGTGTCCAGTGAGTCTGCGCCCAGGTCGCCAACGAAGGAAGACTCATTCTTGATGTCTGCTTCGTTCACGCCCAGTTGCTCGGCGACGACTTTAAATACACGTTGTACGTTATCCATTACTCATCCTCTCTTGAAATAAGGCCCCAATGAAATTGAAGCCATGAAAATTGAAGCCGGGAGATTTTACCAAACTTTCCGTCCCGATTACGCCATGTACATCCCACCATTGACATGCAGGGTGGTACCGGAAATATAGTTCGCTGCGGGCGACGCCAGAAAAGCGACGGCCTGCGCAATATCGTCTGCCGACCCCAGGCGTCCCAGCGGGATATGGCCCAACAAGGCCTGCCGCTGCGCTTCGGGCAGCGCGCGCGTCATGTCGGTGTCGATAAAGCCCGGCGCCACGCAGTTGACGGTGATATTGCGGCTGCCGACTTCGCGCGCCAGCGACCTGGTGAAACCCATGATACCGGCCTTGGCCGCGCTGTAATTGGTCTGTCCGGCGTTGCCCATCGAACCCACCACCGATGCGATGGAAATGATGCGCCCGCTGCGCGCCTTCATCATCGCGCGCAGCACCGCGCGAGACAGCCGGAACACCGAGGTCAGATTGGTCGCGATGATGTCGTCCCATTCCTCGTCTTTCATCCGCATCAGCAGGTTGTCGCGGGTAATGCCGGCGTTGTTGACCAGGATGCCGATGTCGCCATGCAGCGCATTGATCGTGGTGATGACCGCCTCGACTTCAGCCGCGCTGGTGACATTGAGATTCATGCCGCCGCCCTTGATGTTGGCGGCTGCGAGGTAATCGCCGATCGCCTCCGCGCCCTTGTCACTGGTGGCGGTGCCGATCACGGTGGCGCCTGCACGCCCCAGTTCAAGCGCGATGGCCTGGCCAATTCCACGGCTGGCGCCGGTAACGAGGGCGATCTGTCCTTGTAGCATCATGTCTCCTTTTACTGATTCAGCGCGGCTTGCAGGCTGGCTTCGTCCACCAGCGCCAGCGCGGGCAGGCTGTCGTCGATGCGCTTGCCGAGGCCCGCCAGCACCTTGCCGGGGCCGCACTCGATCACGCGCGCCATCCCTGCGGCTTTCAAGGCCTGTACGGTTTCGACCCAGCGCACCGGGGTATGCAGCTGTTTGGCCAGCGCGGCCCGAATCGCATCGGCGTCAGCATGGCTTTGCACATCGGTGTTGTGCAGCACCGGGATCGATGGCGCCGCGATCGTCACGGTTTGCAAATGCGCCAGCAGCTTGTCGGCGGCAGGCCGCATCAGCGAGGAATGCGACGGCACGCTGACAGACAACGGCAGCGCGCGTTTGGCGCCCCGCTCCTTTGCCAGCACCATGGCGCGCTCAACCGCGGCCTTGTTGCCCGCAATCACCACTTGACCCGGGGAATTGAGGTTCACCGCCTCGACCACTTCGCCGGCCGCAGCGTCGGTACAGACTGCGCGAACGGCGTCGTCATCCAGTCCCAGAATCGCGGCCATCGCGCCAACGCCTTCGGGCACGGCGGCTTGCATGGCCTCGGCACGGAAACGCACCAGCCTGACGGCATCGGAAAAGTCCAGCGCACCCGCAGCAACCAGGGCCGCGTATTCGCCCAGACTGTGTCCTGCCAGCAGCACGGGCTGGACACCGCCCGCTGCCTGCCATACCCGCCACGCTGCAATATCGGCTGCCAGCATTGCCGGTTGGGTGTTGATCGTCCGATTGAGCAGATCGCCCGGACCCTCGGTCACCAAGGCCCAAAGATCCTCGCCCAGCGCGTCAGACGCTTCAGAAAAAGTCAAGCGCACTTCGGCGCGCTCGCCCCAGCCCTGCATCATGCCGACGGATTGCGAGCCCTGGCCGGGAAACACAAACGCCAGAGCGTGTTTATCGATGCTCACAACGTGATCCTTTAGTATTTGAGGAGCGCAGAGCCCCAGGTGAAGCCGCCGCCGAAAGCTTCCATCAGCACGGTCTGGCCGCGCTGGATGCGGCCATCGCGCACCGCGACGTCGAACGCCAGCGGCACCGAGGCGGCCGAGGTGTTGCCGTGGCCCGCCACGGTGGTGACGACATGGTCCATGCTCATGCCGAGCTTCCTGGCGGTGGCGGAAATAATGCGGATATTGGCCTGATGCGGCACCAGCCAGTCGATATCGGATTTCTGCAGGCCGTTGGCTTCCAGCGTTTCATCGACGATGCGGTCGAGCGTGTTGACCGCCATCTTGAATACGGCATTGCCTTCCATCTGCATCAATGGCGGCGTATCCAGACCGGTCGACGCCCCGTTGGTGGTGCGCAGCAAATCCTTGTGACGGCCATCCGCATGGATATGGGTGGCGATGATGCCCGGCTCGCTTGACGCACCAAGCACCAACGCGCCTGCGCCATCGCCCCACAGAATGCAGTTGCCACGGTCGGTCCAGTCGGTAATCCGCGACAGGGTTTCGGCGCCAATCACCAGCACATGCCTGGCGGCGCCGGTCTTGATGAACTGGTCGGCGACGCTCATGGCGTAGACGAAACCGCTGCACACCGCCTGCAGGTCGAACGCCGGACGGCCGTTGGTCATCCCCAGCTTGGACTGCACGATGCAGGCGGTGCTCGGGAACACAAGGTCGGGCGTGGTGGTGGCGACCAGCAGCAGGTCGATGTCGTCGATCGCCAGCCCTGCCGCTTCGAGCGCGGCACGCGCAGCATGGGTCGCCAGATCGCTGGTGAATTCGCCTTCGGCAGCGATATGCCGCTCGCGAATACCGGTGCGATCGACAATCCACTGGTCGGTCGTATCGATCATATTCTCAAGATCGGCGTTGGTGAGGATGCGGGCGGGCAGATAGCTGCCGGTGCCGAGAATGCGGGAATAGGTCAAGCGGCTACCCGTTGAGTAAGTTGGATCTGGTCGGTGATGCGTTTCAGCACGTTGTTGCGGACTTCGTCCGTGGCGGTTTCGATCGCGTGCTCGAACGCATAGCGGTCGGCCGAGCCGTGGCTTTTCACCACCACGCCCTTCAGGCCCAGGAGCGTGGCGCCGTTGTAGCGGCGCGGATCGAGCCGCCGCTTGAAGGCATTCAGCACCGGCAAGGCGATCAGGCCGGCGATGCGGGTCAGGAGATTGCGCTTGAACTCGGCCCTGAGCGTGGTGGCGATCATCTTGGCCAGGCCTTCGGACGCCTTGAGGGTGACATTGCCGACGAAGCCGTCGCACACCACGACGTCGGTGGTGCCCTTGAAAATGTCGTCGCCCTCGACGTTGCCGTAGAAGTTGAGATGGCTCGCGCGCAGCAGTTCGGCGGCCTGCTTCACCATTTCGTTGCCCTTGATGTCTTCCTCACCGATGTTCAGCAGGCCGACGCTCGGGTTCGGCCTGTGCTCGACGGCCGACACCAGCATCGCGCCCATGATGCCGAACTGCAGCAGATGCTCGGCGGTGCAGTCGACGTTGGCCCCCATGTCGAGCACCAGCGCATGCCCCTTGACGGTCGGCATCACAGCCGCAATGGCGGGACGGTCGATTCCGGGCAGGGTTTTCAGGACAAAGCGCGCGGTCGCCATCAAGGCGCCGGTATTGCCTGCGGACACGCAGGCGTCGGCCTCGCCGGACTTGACGAGATTGATAGACACGCGCATGGAGGAGTCTTTTTTGCCGCGCAGCGCCAGCGCAGGCGCCTCGTCCATCGCCACCACCTGACTGGCGTGGCGCACGACAAGGCGGGGACCGGACCGGGCACGGCGGGCTTTGAGTTCGGCGGCGATGATATCTTGCGGCCCGACCAGAATGACATTCAGGTCGGGATAACGGGCAAGACAACGAATCGCCGCCGGCACGGTGACATGAGGACCATGATCGCCCCCCATGACATCAATAGCGACGGTGATAGTTCTCATACAGCCGGAAGGGTTGGCTGGATCGAATGCGCCAGGCTGTAACGACTACAGCGTGGCGCGCAAGAAAATTATTCGCCCTTGGCCTTGACGACCTGACGACCACGATAAAAGCCGTTGGGGCTGATATGGTGGCGCAGATGCGCTTCGCCGGTGGTCGGCTCAACAGCCAGCGACGGGTTGGTCAGGAAATCGTGCGAGCGATGCATACCACGCTTGGACGGGGACTTTTTGTTCTGCTGAACTGCCATTTCTAACTCCTAAAAAAATCATTCAACCCCAATAACGGGGCATTTACCTTTTGCATGCATGGGCGCCAGCGGCAGGCCCAACAACACTTCATCTTCAATCAACTCGACCAGCCCCAGACTCTCGCCAACCAGAATGGCATCGCTATCGGGCATTTCATCCAGCCGCTCCATCTCCGTCTCGGTACGCGCCAGATACACCGTGCGATCAATTTCAATCGCATGCCGCATGCCGCCCAGGCAACGCTGACAGGTCAATTCCACCTCGCCATGCACTGCCAGCTTCAACGACAGACCGCCCAACTGATCCGCCCGTCCGCTCACTCGACAGAACAGCGCACCTTGCGTAAATTCGAGTGCAAGACGCGGGAACGCAGAAACGTCCGACTGGACTTCCCACGACTGCGCGTCTTTGCAAAAACGCCGGGGATCAACCTCAATAGCTTGCAGCATGGCGGATTGAGACATGACGTACCCGATTAACAACGTACCGGGGCAACGTGCACAAGCTCAACATGACGCGCCCCCTAAACAATGACCGACAACATTAGCCCGCAATGATATGATTTCGCGTTCTTTTTGTCAAAGAAACCCCAGTCCACCCAACTTCAGGCGAATCCATGCTTAAGAAAATACTGGTCGCCAACCGGGGCGAGATCGCCGTCCGCATCGTGCGCGCGTGCGCCGAGCTGGGCATCAAGTCGGTCGCCATCTACACCGACGCCGACCGTCACGCGCTCCACGTCAAAAAAGCCGACGAGGCCTACCACATCGGAAAAGACCCGATTCTTGGCTATCTGAACGCGCACACGCTGGTTAATCTGGCGGCTGCTTCCGGCTGCGATGCCCTGCATCCGGGCTACGGCTTTCTCTCGGAAAATCCGGACCTGGCCACCATCTGCGCGCGCCGCGGCATCCGCTTCATCGGCCCCTCGCCCGAGGTGATCCGCCGCATGGGCGACAAGATCCAGGCACGCAACGCGATGATCGCCGCCGGCATTCCGGTGGTGCCGGGATCGGACCACAACCTGGAGAACGTCGGGGAAGCGCGCACGCTGGCCAACAAGTTCGGCTATCCGGTGATGCTCAAGGCCACCAACGGCGGCGGCGGCCGCGGCATCCGCCGCTGCGACAGCGAGGAAGAGCTGCTGAAGAATTACGACCGCGTGGTGTCGGAAGCCAGCAAGGCCTTCGGCAAGCCCGAGGTCTTCGTCGAGAAATGCGTGGTGCGGCCCAAGCACATCGAGGTGCAAATCCTGGGCGACACCCAGGGCAACGTGATCCACCTGTTCGAACGCGACTGCTCGATCCAGCGCCGCAACCAGAAACTGATCGAGATTGCGCCGAGCCCGCAATTGACCGAAGCGCAGCGGCAATACATCGGCAAGCTGGCGGTGCGCGCCGCCAAAGCAGTCGGCTACGTCAACGCCGGCACGGTCGAGTTCCTGCTCGACCAGGACAACCAGTTCTATTTCATGGAGATGAACACCCGCTTGCAGGTTGAACATCCGATCACCGAAACCATCACCGGCGTCGACATCGTGCAGGAGCAGATCCGCATCGCGTCCGGCCTGCCGCTGCAATACAGGCAGGACGAGATCAGGCACCGCGGCTACGCCATCGAGTTCCGCATCAACGCGGAAGACCCGAAAAACGAGTTCCTGCCCAGCCTCGGCCGCATCACGCGCTACTATTCGCCGGGCGGCCCCGGGGTGCGGGTGGACGCGGCGATCTACACCGACTACGTGATTCCGCCCTACTTCGACTCCATGTGCGCCAAGCTCACGGTGTGGAATCTGACCTGGGAATCGACCATCGCACGGGGGAGCCGCGCGCTCGCCGACATGCTGGTATATGGCGTGAAAACGACGATCCCCTACTATCATGAAATCCTCAGGAATCCCGAGTTCCGCAGCGGCCGCTTCAACACCAGCTTTGTGGACGACCACCCGGAACTCACCCAGTACACTGAAAAGAAACCGCCGGAAGTGATCGCCGCCGCTATCGCCGCCGCCATCGCTGCTCACCAAGGGTTGTAAACATAAACATGGCCAAAGTACACATCACCGAACTCGTCCTGCGCGACGGCCACCAGTCGCTCATCGCCACCCGAATGCAGACCGCCGACATGTTGCCGATCTGCAGCACGCTCGATTCGATCGGTTTCTGGTCGCTTGAAGCGTGGGGCGGCGCCACTTTCGACGCCTGCGTGCGCTTTCTGCGCGAAGACCCGTGGCAGCGCCTGCGCCAGCTTCGACGCGCCCTGCCCAACACGCGCATCCAGATGCTGCTGCGCGGGCAAAACCTGCTGGGCTACCGCAACTATTCCGACGACGTGGTGCGCGCCTTCGTGCAGAAATCCGCCGACAACGGCGTCGACGTGTTCCGTATCTTCGACGCGATGAACGACCTGCGCAACCTGCGCGTGTCGGTCGAAGCGGTCAAGGCCGCCGGCAAGCATGCCGAAGGCACGGTCTGCTATACCACCAGCCCGGTGCACGACATCCCGCATTTTGTCGAACTCGCCCGCGGCCTGGCCGGGATGGGCTGCGACACCATTGCGATCAAAGACATGGCGGGCCTCCTGACGCCCTACACCGCCTTCGAACTGGTGCGTGCGATCCGCGCGGCCACCGATTTGCCGGTCCACACCCACAGCCATGCCACCTCCGGCTTGGCGCACATGACGCATCTGAAGGCGGTGGAAGCCGGCGCCACCCTCATCGACACCTGCGTCGGCGCATTTGCCGAAGGCGCCAGCCACCCCACCACGCAAAGCCTGGTGGCCGCACTGGCCGGTACCGAATACGACACCGGCCTGTCGCTGCCGCAAATCGAGGAAGTCTCGGCTTACTTCAAGGAGGTGCGCAAGAAATACTGGCAGTTCGAGTCCGCCTTCACCGGCACCGATACCCGCGTGCTGATCAATCAGGTGCCGGGCGGGATGATTTCCAACCTCGCCGTCACGCCCACTTCGCAGATCGTCGGCACCCAGGCCGCATTGAATGTGATGACCGGCGCGCGCTACAAGTCGGTCACCAATGAAGTGAAGCTTTATCTGCAAGGACGGTATGGACAGGCACCGGGCCACGTCAACGAAGAAGTCCGGAAGATGGCCATTGGCGACCTTGAAGTCACCACTGGCCGCCCGGCTGACCTGTTGGGCGACGAACTCGACAAGTTGCGCGGCGAAATCGAAAGCCTGGCGAAATCCGACGAAGATGTGCTGACCTACGCCATGTTCCCCGAAATCGGCAAAACCTGGCTACAGGAGCGCGCGGCCGGCAGTCTCAAGCCCGAGCAACTGCTGCCACCGGGTAGCGCCGAACTTGCCAACGCACCGCGCTACGCTGCGGATGAATTCAAGATAACGCTGCATGGCGAGACCTATCACATCAAGCTGTCGGGCAGCGGCCATGCCGACGCCGCGCAACGACCCTATTTTGTGTCGATTGATGGCATCACAGAAGAAGTCCTGGTCGAAGCCCTGAACGAAGTCGCCGTCTCCACGGGGGGTGACAGCGCGCCCCGCAAAACCGCCGCCGCGCCGACCGCCCCCGGTCAAAAGCCACGCCCCAGCCATCCCGGCCACGTCACCGCAGCGATGCCCGGCACCGTCGTCGATGTGCTGGTCAGCATCGGCCAGAACGTCAAGGCGGGCGACGGCGTGCTGGTGATCGAGGCGATGAAAATGGAAAACGAAGTCCAGGCGCCGATTGCCGGCGTCGTCATCAGCATCTATGCCAAAAAAGGCGACGCCGTCACCCCCGACATGGCACTGGTCGAGATCCAGCCCGAATGACGCTCGTCCTCGCTTCCACCTCGCGCTACCGGCGCGAACTGCTGTCGCGTCTGCATCTGCCGTTTGAAATTCTCTCGCCCGACGTCGACGAAACCCCGCTGCCCGGTGAATCGCCCTCGGCCACTGCCTTGCGCCTGTCGGTGCTGAAGGCGCAAGCCGCCGCGACGGCTTATCCCGACGCCCTCATCATCGGCTCCGATCAGGTGTTGATGCTGGACAACGAACAACTCGGCAAACCCGGCAATTTCGACAACGCTTTTGCCCAACTGAAGAAAATGCAGGGCCGTGCGATGGTGTTTCACACCGCCCTGACATTGCTCAATAGCCGCACTGCCAGCACCCAAACCCGCGACGTACCCACCGTTGTGCACATCCGCCCCCTCACCGACGCGCAGATCACCGCTTACCTTGAAAAAGAACAGCCCTACGACTGCGCGGGTTCCGCCAAGAGCGAGTCGCTCGGCATTGCGCTGATGACGCGCATGGACAGCCCCGACCCCACTGCCTTGATCGGACTGCCGCTGATGGCGCTGACCGAGATGCTGCTGAACGAAGGCGTGGACGTGCTGACAGCACCGAAAGCATCCTGATGGCCAGCGGCACGCTTTACCTGATCCCCGTTCCACTGGGGCCGGTCAGCCCGGACGCCTGCCTGCCGCCGGACACCCTCGCGGTCGCACGCCGGCTCGAATACTTTGTCGTCGAACGCGCCAAAACTGCGCGCGCACACCTTAAAGCGATGGGCCACCCGCAGCCGATTCAGGCATTGCAGATTGAAGAACTCAACGAACATACAACGGCAGCCGCCATCCCGCCACTGCTGGCGCCGCTCAAGGCCGGGCACGACGTTGGCCTGCTGTCCGAAGCCGGCTGCCCCGCCGTCGCCGACCCCGGCGCCGCGCTGGTCATTGCCGCGCATCGCGACAATATTCCGGTGGTGCCGCTGATCGGCCCGTCGTCGATACTGCTGGCGCTGATGGCTTCGGGTCTGGGCGGCCAGCGCTTTGCCTTCCATGGCTACCTGCCCGCCAAGGAACCCGAGCGCAGCCAGAAAATTCGCGAACTGGAAATCACCGCGCGTCGCGACAAGGCCACCCAGTTGTTCATTGAAACGCCCTACCGCAGCGTCGCCCTGATGGACGCGCTGGCCGCCACGCTGGCGCCCGGCACCTTCATCAGCGTCGGCGCCGACCTCAGCCTGCCGGGGCAATTGATCCAGACCCGCAGCGCAAAAAACTGGCGCGGCCAGACCGATACAGTCAAGGATCGGCTGGTGGTGTTCGGGATCGGGATTTAAACGCTCAGAACGCCGTCAATGCTTGCGCCGGTTCGCAGCAGGCACCGTCTCGCGAGGTGGCGCATCACCCGAGACATCCATGATGCGCACCTTGATGGTTTTCCCCTTCAACTTGCCCGCAGCCAGCCTGCGCTGCGCTTCGTGGGCAATCCCCCGTTCCACCGCAACATAGGTCGACATGTCGGTGACGGTAATTTTGCCGATTTGTGCACTGGTGAAACCGGCTCCGCTGGTGAGCGCACCCAGCACGTCGCCGGGGCGAATCTTCTCTTTGCGGCCACCCAGAATCTGCAAGGTCGCCATTGGCGGCAACAGCGGTTCATCGCTGGCGGCTTGAAGCTCGCTGAGCGGATGCCACTCAGGCTCCGAGCCCAGTTCCTGGACGATATTGGCCACGCGCCGCATCTGGTTGGCGCTGGCCAGGCTCAACGCCCAGCCGTCCTGATCGGCGCGCCCGGTGCGGCCGATGCGGTGGATGTAGACCTCAGGGTCCGGCGTGACATCGACGTTGATCACCGCTTCAAGCTGGGCGATGTCGAGGCCGCGCGCAGCGACGTCGGTTGCCACCAGCACCGAACAACTGCGGTTGGCGAACTGAATCAGCACCTGGTCGCGTTCGCGCTGTTCCAGTTCGCCGTGCAGGGCCAGCGCGTGGAAGCCCTGTTCGCGCAACACTTCCAGCAAATCACGACATTGCTGGCGGGTGTTGCAAAACGCCAGCGTGCTCACCGGGCGGTAATGATTGAGCAGCAGCGCCACTGCCTGCAAACGCTCTTCCTTGCTCACTTCATAGAAACGCTGACGTATCTTGTCGTTCTCATGGCGCTCCAGCAGTTTTACCTCTTGCGGCTGATGCATGAAATGCCGGCTCAGTTCCCCGATCCCCGCGGGATAGGTCGCGGAAAACAGCAGGGTCTGGCGTTTGACCGGGCACTGTCGGGCGATAAAGGCGATGTCGTCGTAAAAGCCCATGTCCAGCATGCGGTCGGCCTCGTCGAGCACCAGCGTATTGAGGCCATCCAGATTCAGACTGCCGCGTTGCAGGTGATCCATGATGCGACCCGGTGTGCCGACGACGATGTGGGCGCCATGCTCCAGGCTTGCCATTTGCGGGCGCATCGTCGAGCCGCCGACCAGCGTCAGAATCTTGATGTTCTCCACGCTGCGCGCCAGTCGACGCAGCTCTTGCGCCACTTGATCGGCCAATTCGCGCGTCGGGCACATTACCAGCGCCTGCACGCCAAAGAATCGCACATTCAGATTGGTCAGCAGGGTCAGTCCAAACGCCGCCGTCTTGCCGCTGCCGGTCTTGGCCTGCGCAATCAGATCATGGCCCGCCAGCGCAATCGGCAGACTGGCCGCCTGAATCGGCGTCATATTCAGGTAACCCAGCTGCCGCAGATTGGCCAGCACGGCGGGCGCCAGCGGGAGTAGGTCGAAGGGCGCGCCGGACGAAGATAAGTTGGCGGATGGGGAGTCGGGCGTAGGAACTTGTTGATTGGTCATACTGGATTATACGGGGACACGAAGCGGGGTTCAGCCCGGGTATAACTCATGGCTCTGGCGTTCCCGTGTCCCGACCGCCATTGTCCAACTGCGCCCTGGCAGCGCTGGCCAGCGCTTCGTACTTGGCGCGAAATGCATTGAGCGTCTCTTCGTCGAGCTCTTCAAGATCGAGGAGCGCGTTGTGTGCGCCCTGGGTAGCGCGTATGAGTTCGTCAAGCTTCACCTGGATTGCCTCGGTGTCTCGATTCTGTGTATTTTGAATCAGGAACACCATGAGGAAAGTGATGATCGTCGTGCCGGTATTAATAACCAGTTGCCACGTGTCGCTGAAGCCAAATATTGGGCCGGTGACGATCCACACTGCAATGATGGCCACGGCGAGCGAAAATACGCCTGGTTGGCCACAGAAGTGAGATGCCGCCTTCGCAAACCGCGTGTACCACGAAATTTTTTGCATGCAGACTCCCATTTTCTGGCGCCCAACGTTTGAATTCACCGGCCTGCGCGGCTTTATGCGCAAGGCCCGGTGGAATGATGGGTTGGGCCTTGCTACAGGGGAAGCAGTTCAGGGTCTTGACTCCGCTGAGTAGTAAGCGCCGTAAACAGGAATTCCGCGATGGGGTCGGGATCATCGGCTACGGCTGCAATGATTTTGTCAGCGATCTTGGCCGAAACCTCAGTGGAAAATGGATTTCGACGGGTCGCAAGGTCAGGAAGATGTTTCTCAATTTCTGGTAAGACCTTCGAAATATCGCGTACCTGACTGGCTTTGCTCCAGTCTCTGGTTTTAATCCAATCCCTTATGTCGTCCTTGGTGAACGACAATGCTCTTGCAATAACGGCTTCAACTGAATCCAGGTCGGATTCAACCGTGCCATTCTTGGATTCCTCCACTTCGCGCATAATCTTCTTCACGGCAGCGAAGTATGCCTTTTTCACAAACTCCTCTGCGTTGGGAGTTCGCTTGAAGCCCTCCCAGTCAAAGGCGGGCACCGATTTAGACAACGAGTGTCCGCCGGAAGGGCCACCCTTATCTTTGACACGAAAGCTAACGGTTGTTCTATTGGTCATGGAGGTTTCCTTTCGGGTGAGGCTAATTGGTGATCGAGGCATCACAGACTTCTCGATCAATGAGTAGCTTGAACTGGAATTGTCGTTGGGCCGGGAGGTTTGGGAACTTCTTCAGCAGTTCGTCGGGATATCGCTTTCCGAATACAACTACATCGGTAAAGTTGAGTGGCATCAGCATCATGCAGTCCAGCTTGAACCCCCACCCATTGTCGAGCTGGATCATCTTTTCGGAGTAGTTGCGTTCAACGCTGTCGCGGATGCTACCGACGTAGACAATTGTGTAGCCAACCATCTTCCTTAGTTCGCGCTCGCTGCCTGCACTTGCAGAGAGCGAAAACAAAGAAAGGGCTACGCTGGCGGCAAGATAGTAGAAACGAGACAGTATGCGCATGATAAAGGCCCAACGTTAAATAGCTAACGACACACCGAGCCACCTCCACTTTTACTCCGACAGCTTTGCCCCTTCACGCAGTCCGAGTTTGATGTGCAGTCAACAATTACCGGGCGCTCGTAAGTGCTTGATCCGTCACTTTTCCTGCACTCGGTCCCTCCGCCTTTCGCGCTTCGACAACTTTCCCCCTGCCCGCAACCTGAATCTGAACCAAATTTGCAGCCAATAATTACTGGCCGTTCATGGTTGCTTGTAGCGGCGTCCCTCCCGATCTCCGGGTCTTGAATAAATATCTGTTTGTATCCTAGGGCGGTGATGCATGTTTTGTAATAATTTACTCTATTGGTAATGTTCCCATCTGCGGTTGAAATAGTCGGCGCAGTGTAACCACCTCCAGTTGTGGTGCAATTAACACCGCTGCCAAACTTACTACAGTTGGTGGAACTTTGACCTGATGTGCCTGAACCACTAGAACTGATTGCTGCCGCATATGGATAAATTAATGCTGCTCTCTCTAGACAATGCAAATTATCTTTGTCGATTTCTGATTGGCTCACTTCCTGCCCATTTTTTAAGGTAATCCAATGGCCAGATACACAGCCCAAGGCCAACATTGCAGCTACAGTCATAGATAGAATATTTTTCATAATCATTGAATCATCCGGACTTTAGTAGAAACCTTCTGAAGGCATAGCCTCGAGTCAACATAGCAACATCGCACAGCATCGGGGTCTTGCATTGCGCCATGCGCAAAGAGATTTTCCTCGGCACATCTGCGGTTCAACTGCCTTCCCCATCACACATCAAACTCAAGCCAATCAAGCCGCAACGTCAGCCGCTCACTGGATTCCGTTTCCGCCACCAGCCACTCTGCCCCGTCGCGGGTAGTCACATCCACTGGCAACAACCGCTGGCGACCTGGCCGGTCACCCGCCGTCACGTTCACGTCCAGCCATTGCCGCGTGAGCGCGGCGAACTCCAGGCGTTCGTGATCGGCGCAGGGGATGGGCCGGTAGTCGCTCAACGCAAGACGACGCCTGCTTTTTCGAACGGGGCCCAGGCCTTGCCCAGGGTCACGCCCAGACGGCCGACCAGGCGCTCGGCCAGGCTGTCCTGGCGGGTGTAGTCGACGATGTCCTTGGCCTTGATGACGTCGCGGGCGACGGATTCGACAGAACCCAGGCCGTCGGCCAAACCGAGCTGGATGCTTTTCTCGCCGCTCCACACCAGGCCGCTGAACATGTCGGGGGTTTCCTTGAGGCGCTTGCCGCGGCCTTCTCGCACCACGGCGATGAACTGGCCGTGGATTTCTTCGAGCATCTGCTTGGCGAACACCTGCTGCTTGGGATCGACCGGCGAGAAGGGGTCGAGGAAGCCCTTGTTCTCGCCCGCCGTCAACAGACGACGCTCGACGCCGAGCTTCTGCATGGTTTCGGTAAAGCCGAAGCCGTCCATCAACACGCCGATGGAGCCGACGATGCTGGCCTTGTCGACAAAGATCTTGTCGGCGCCGGCGGCGACGTAATAGCCGCCCGAGGCGCAGATATCGTCGACTACGGCATACAGCGGGATTTTTGGATGCAATGCGCGCAGGCGCTTGATCTCGTCGTAAATCTGCCCGGCCTGCACCGGGCTGCCGCCAGGACTATTGATGCGCAGGATCACGCCCTTGGTTTTCTTGTCCTCGAATGCATTCTGCAGGCTGCCGATCACCAAATCGGCGCTGGTGTCGTCGGCGGAGATAACACCTTGCAAATCGACCAGCGCGGTGTGCGCCTTGGGGATGGAAACGCCGTCCGAGCCAAACCAGCCGGCCACCATGAACAGCACGACAAACAGGTACAGGAAGCCCAGCGTCTTGAACAGGATGCTCCAGTGACGGCTGCGACGTTGTTCCTGGACTGCGGACAGCGCCAGTTTTTCCAGCACGCTGCGTTCCCAGTTTTCCTGGGTGGGTTTGTCTTGTTCGCTCATGGGTGTTCCGTCTCAGGTAGCAGTTTCAATTAAATAAATGTGGCCGTCGCGTTCGACGACCGGGACAGGAATCAGGCCGCGACCGGCGCAGCGACCACCCAGGCAATGGCCGCTGGCTGGATGATAAAGCGCGCCATGGGTGGAGCAGATCAAGTATAGCCGCGAGTCATCAAAGAATTCGCCCTCCTGCCAGTCGAGTTCTACCGGCACATGGCCGCACTGGTTGAGGAAGGCGTGCGGCGTGCCGTTGTAGCGCACGACAAAAGCCGGTTGCGGCTTGCCGTAACGCTCCAACACGAAACGCACGCCACGGCCTTGATCGACGAGATCGCTCGCGGCGCAGATCAGGCGTTCGCGTTCAGCCATGCGTGCACCTCGACAAAACTGTTCATCAAAGCCAGTGGCGCGTGCGGATGCAGATCGTCCGGCTCGTGTGCGCCGTAGGTCACGCCCAGGCTGGCCACGCCGGCATTCGACGCCATCAGCAGATCATGGCTGGTGTCGCCGAT
>NCIF01000111.1 GCA_002256785.1 Hydrogenophilales bacterium 17-61-9 | reverse complement strand
ATCTGCTCTTCGGTAAAACGCTTCTTCATGTCCAATCTCCTTGAGTGATGGGATTGGACTCTAATGCTCCGTGCTACTCAAATCGGGGGGACGTCGCTGCAACGCGGACATATCGAGCGCACCCGTATTGTTACGCCGGCTGTTTTCTGTAGAGAAGTGCTGTGATCAATCTTGGGAAGCGCTGGACGTGGACATCATCGTAGAAGGCATGCTATGGGAGTAGGCGGTCAGACGCAGGGTTACACGCTGGCAGCTTGAACGCGTCCGCATCTGCACTATCCCCGCCTGGTTTTTCCTCGTTTCGGGAATTCAATTCGAGCCTGGAATCTTTGATTCTCAGCCGCCATTCTGTTCCTGAATGCTTCTCCGTACCGTGCTATCTTTCGTCCTTATCGCCCTCAAGTTCAAGATCTATCGGGGCGACAACTATTCTGACGCGGGGCCTGACCCTGGGACTTCTTATGTGCGACAAATAAGCTTAGTCGCAATTCCATATGCCTTATCCAGAATTGCCAGAGCCTCTTGATATCCATCTAGATCACAGCCATCCGCAAGAGGTCCGCCCGGATTAACGTCTTGCACCACGGCGTCAATTAGATGATGAAATGTAACGATGTCTATTGCCGTCTTGGGATCAATAATCCCAATCCTATTTGCGTTCGCTTGGTATATGCGCGAGTAGTGATTTGGAATTCCAACTGGAAAGGTGAACAATGTCGATTTTGGTGAATTTTCCAGTTTTGTACAGACGTCACGCAGGCCTTGTCGGTACTTGCGCAGCTCCGCAATCTCCATCATTGCGGCTATTTCGGCAATTAGAGATTCCTTTAACTGTCGAGATTCTTGTTTGCGCCGGAAATATTCGGTAATCAAATTGGGAATGAATGACGACACCGCACCAATAAAAGCACCGGCAAGGCCGGTTATGGCAGGAATCCAGACACTTATCTCATGATATTCCATCGGCTCTCCATGAGCACATAACCTTCACGAAATTTCGGGGTCAACTTTGATGTCTTGGAATGACACATTTTAGCCCGACGTCGATACAGGAAGAGCTTTCCGTCTTGTATGCTCTCCAATATATCCAACATACCGCTCCGCCCTCCATCTGGATCAAATCGGACTGGGTACTGGGTATTCATATCTACGACACGAAGCACCGCCGCGCTAATGCCTTCCTTTTGATACAGACCAAGAGTGTTATTCATAACCATCGAATCTGACATTATTCAGAATGCCTTATTTCTCCGTCTTCGCCCACGAATCCTTCAGCGTCACCGTGCGATTGAACACCGGTGCGCCGGACTTCGACTCGATGCGGTCGGCGACAAAGTAGCCGTGCCGCTCGAACTGGAAGCGGTCTTCCGGCGCGGCGTCTTTCAGCGCGGGTTCGAGTTGCGCGCGGATGACGCGCACCGAGTCTGGGTTCAGGTCTTTCAGGAAATCGCCGCTTTCGCTGCCCGGCTGCGCGGTGGTGAACAGGCGGTCATACAGGCGCACTTCGGCTTCGCAGGCATGCGCTGCCGAAACCCAGTGGATGTTGCCCTTGACCTTGACTGAATCGGAACCGGGTGTGCCGGACTTGGTGTCGGGCAGGTAGTCGCAGTGCACGGCGGTGAGGGCGCCGTCGGCGTCGCGGTCGGCGCCGGTGCAGGTGACGACGTAGCCGTAGCGCAGTCGCACCGAATTACCCGGGAACAGCCGGAAATAGCCCTTGGGCGGGGTTTCCTCGAAGTCTTCGCGCTCGATCCACAATTCCTTTGACAGCGGCACCGTGCGCTTGCCCAGCTCGGGTTGCTGCGGGTGGTTGGGGGCGAAGCAGTCTTCCGACTGGCCTTCTGGGTAGTTGTCGATGATGAGTTTGACCGGGTCGAGCACGGCAATGCGGCGCAGTGAGCTGTCGTTGAGCACGTCGCGCTGGCAGGCCTCGAACACGCTGTAGTCGATCCAGCCGTCGGATTTGGAGACGCCGATCTGGTCGGTGAAGCGCTTGAGGCCTTCTGCAGTGTAGCCGCGGCGGCGCGCGCCAGCCAAGGTCGGCAGGCGCGGGTCGTCCCAGCCGTTGACGTGCTTTTCGTCGACCAGCTGGATCAGCTTGCGTTTTGATAGTACGACGTAGGTCAGATTCAAACGCGCGAACTCGATCTGCTGCGGAAGCGGACGGGTGAAGAAGCCGCCGTCGGCCAGCTTGTCGAGCAGCCAGTCGTAGAACGGGCGCTGGTCCTCGAATTCCAGGGTGCAGATCGAATGCGTGATGTGCTCGATCGCGTCTTCAATGGGGTGGGCGTAGGTGTACATCGGGCCGGTGTTGTGGTGATGCGCGCGCTTGATGCGGTAAATCGCCGGGTCGCGCAGGTTGATGTTGGGCGAGGCCATGTCGATTTTGGCGCGCAGCACGTGCGCGCCGTCGGCGAATTCGCCGGCGCGCATCGAACGGAACAGCGCCAGGTTTTCGTTCACGCTGCGGCTGCGGTAGGGGCTGTCCTTGCCTTTCTCGGTGAGCGTGCCGCGATAGCTGCGCATCTCGTCGGCGGACAGCGAGTCGACGTAGGCGTGGCCGGCCTGGATCAGCGACTCGGCGCAGGCGTACATGGTGTCGAAATAGTTCGACGCAAAGTAGAGGTGCGATCCCCAGTCGAAGCCCAGCCATTTCACTGACTCGGTGATGGCATCGACGTATTCCTGTTCTTCCTTTTCCGGATTGGTGTCGTCGAAGCGCAGGTGGCACACGCCGCCGTAATCGCGCGCGAGGCCAAAGTTCAGGAAGATCGACTTGGCGTGGCCCAGGTGCAGATAGCCGTTGGGCTCGGGTGGAAAGCGCGTCTCCACGCGGCCGCCCCATTTGCCGGAAGCGTTCTGCTCGTCGATGATGTTGCGGATGAAGTTGGCGGCGAGGGCGGGTGGGGTGTCGTGCGACATGATGGGATGTGAAGCTGGAAAGCGGGAATTGTAGCGGGTTCAGGTGATGATGCCGCCGCCGAGACAGACCTCGCCGTCATATAAAACGACGGATTGCCCTGGCGTGACCGCCCATTGCGGGGTATCGAAGGCGAGCTCCAGTGTGTCGTCGTCCAGGCGCGCGATGCGGCAGGGCGCGTCGGTCTGCCGGTAGCGGGTCTTGGCGGTATAGGGTTTGTCGGAGTCGGGCGCGACGCCGCCGATCCAGTTGAGCTGGCCGGCGGCCAGCGTCGAGCGTAGCAGCAGCGGATGGCCGTGGCCCTGCACCACGATCAGCGTATTGCTGGTCATGTCCTTGGCGGCGACGAACCACGGCTCGGCGCTGCCGTCCTTGTGCCCGCCGATGCCGAGGCCCTGCCGCTGACCCAGGGTGTAATACATCAGCCCCTGATGCTGGCCGACGACGCGGCCCTCGGGTGTTTTCATGTCGCCGGGATTGCGCGGCAGGTAGCGTTCGAGAAATTCGCGGAAGTTGCGCTCGCCGATGAAGCAGATGCCGGTGCTGTCTTTTTTGGCGGCGTTGGGCAGGCCGATCTTTTGCGCCAGCGCGCGCACTTCGGGCTTCGGCAGGTGTGCGAGCGGAAACAGGGCGGGGGCGAGCTGCGCCTGGCTCAGGCGGTAGAGGAAATAGCTCTGGTCCTTGTTGGCGTCAAAAGCCCGCAGCAGGGTGGCGCGGCCGGCGGCGTCCGCGCCCTTGCCGACGTAATGCCCGGTGGCGATGAACTCGGCGCCGCGCGCAATCGCATCATCAAGAAACGCTTTGAACTTGATTTCGGCGTTGCACAGCACGTCGGGATTGGGGGTGCGGCCGGCCTGGTATTCGGCGAGGAAATAGCTGAACACGCGTTCCTTGTATTCGGCCGCGAAATTCACCGCTTCGACCTCGATGCCGACCACGTCGGCCACCGCCAGCACGTCGAGAAAATCCTGGCGCGCGGTGCAGTGTTCGGTGTTGTCGTCGTCGTCCCAGTTCTTCATGAAGACGCCGAGCACGTCGTAACCCTGTTGCTTCAAGAGATAAGCGGCGACGGCGGAATCGACCCCGCCCGACATGCCGACTACGACGCGCGTGCTCACAGGTGGCTCACGAAATCGAGCGGAAAACGCCGCCCGGCCAGATAGTCCTGTACGCAGCGCATCACCAGCTGGCTGCGGTGAGGGATGGCGCTGGCGGCGAGTTCGTCCGGCGTCAGCCACACCGCGCGCACGATGCCGGTGTCCAGCGCGCGCTCGGCGTCGAAGCCGGCGGCCTCGCAGACATAGGCAAAGCGCAGGTAGGTGATGTCGCGCAGCGGGTAGTAGGTGCTGTAGCAGCCCAGCAGTGCGAGCGGCTCGACGCGATGCGCGGTTTCTTCCAGCGCTTCGCGGCGCACCGCGTCCTCCAGGGTTTCGCCGCGTTCCCAGTGGCCGGCCGGCTGATTCAGGCGCAGGCCTTCGGCGGTGTGTTCTTCCACCAGCAGAAACCTGCCGTCGCGCTCGACGATGGCGGCGACCACCACGTGCGGGGTCCAGAGGTCGTCAGACATGTTGTTCTTTCCATTCTCCGGGCTGCATCGCGCCCAGGGTCCATTCGCCGATTGCGGCGCGGATCAGGCGCAGGGTGGGGAAGCCCGCTTTCGCCGTCATGCGTCGCACCTGGCGGTTTTTGCCTTCCTTGATGATGAGTTCGATCCAGTGAGTGGGGATGGCTTGCCTGTACCGGACCGGTGGATTGCGCGTCCACAGGCCCGCAGGCTCGGCAATGCATCGAACCTGCGCGGGCCGGGTCACAAAATCGCCCAGATCGACGCCATGCCGCAACGGCTCCAGCGCGGCATCGTCGGGTGTGCCTTCAACCTGCGCCCAGTAGGTTTTGGGCAGTTTGTGTTTGGGATCGGCAATCCGGCTCTGAAGCGCGCCATCATCGGTTAAAATCAGCAGGCCTTCACTGTCCGCATCCAGACGCCCGGCCGCATACACGCCCGGTAGCGCGAGGTGATCACGCAAACCCTGCCAGCGCCCTTCCGGGGTGAACTGGCTGAGTACGCCATAGGGTTTGTTGAAAAGAATCAGGCGCGACACGCTTCGGAGGGGGAAAACCTCCATTTTAACGTTTCGAGACATCATGAGCACACATATTCAGATTCCCGCCGCAGGCAAAAAAATCACCGTCAACGCCGACAACACGCTGAACGTACCCGATACCCCGATCATTCCTTTCATCGAAGGCGATGGTACCGGCGTCGACATCACCCCGGCGATGCGCCGTGTGGTCGATGCGGCGGTGGCCAAGGCCTACGGCGGCAACAGGCAGATCGCCTGGATGGAAGTGTTCGCCGGTGAAAAGGCAGTCAAGGTCTACGGCGCCGACCAGTGGCTGCCGGATGAAACAGTGCAGGCGGTGAAGGACTACGTGATCTCGATCAAGGGTCCGCTCACCACGCCGACCTCGGGCGGCATTCGCTCGCTCAACGTCGCGCTGCGCCAGATGCTCGACCTGTACGTGTGCCTGCGCCCGGTGCGCTATTTCACCGGCGTGCCCAGCCCGGTCAAGGCGCCGGAAAAGGTCGACATGGTGATCTTCCGCGAGAACACCGAAGACATTTACGCCGGCGTCGAGTGGGAAGCCGGCAGCGACGAAGTGAAGAAGGTCATCGAATTCCTGCAGAAGGAAATGGGCGTCAGCAAAATCCGTTTCCCCGCGAGCTCGGCCATCGGCATCAAGCCGGTGTCGATCGAAGGCTCGGAACGGCTCATACGTCAGGCCATCCAGTACGCGCTGGACAATGGAAGAAAATCGGTGACGCTCGTACACAAGGGCAACATCATGAAGTTCACCGAGGGCGGCTTCAAGAAATGGGGCTACGAACTCGCCGCGCGCGAATTCGGCGCGACCCTGATTGATGAAGGCCCGTGGATGCAGCTGCCCAACGGCATCGTCATCAAGGACGTCATCGCCGACGCCTTCCTGCAGCAGATCCTGCTGCGTCCGGACGAATACGACGTCATCGCCACGCTGAACCTGAACGGCGACTACATTTCCGACGCGCTGGCGGCGGAAGTCGGCGGCATCGGCATCGCGCCGGGCGCGAACCTGTCCGACACCGTGGCGATGTTCGAAGCCACCCACGGCACCGCGCCCAAGTACGCCGGCAAGGACTACGTCAACCCGGGCTCGCTGATCCTGTCGGCCGAAATGATGCTGCGCCACCTGGGCTGGACCGAGGCGGCCGACCTGATCGTCGCCAGCATGGAAAAAGCCATTGCCGCCAAAACCGTGACCTACGACTTTGCGCGCCTGATGGAAGGGGCAACCGAGGTGAAGTGTTCGGCGTTTGCCGAGGCGATGGTCGAGAATATGCAAGACGGATTTTAAAGCGGGACCCGCCAGGCGGGCAAAGCCAGGCCGAAAAAAGCCCCGCCGAAGCGGGGCTTTTGATTTCAACCCGATGACTCAGTCTTGCGGCTGGATGTTGGAAGCCTGCTTGCCCTTGGGACCCTGGCTTTCTTCGAAAGAAACCTTCTGGCCTTCTTTCAGGGTTTTAAAACCGTTGCTTTGAATGGCGGAGAAATGTGCGAACACATCCTCGCCGCCGTCATCGGGCGTAATGAAACCAAATCCCTTGGCATCGCTGAACCATTTGACCGTACCTGTTGCCATTCAAACTTCCTCCTGGGTGTAACAGTAAACAAAACCGCGTCCAGCAAAACCACGATGGCGGCGACATGACGACTTTGCTTCTGGTCGTCGGTCTGAATTCAAGCGTGCTACCCGGCCGTGTCCTGCGGTAAGGCCAGGCTTGTACGGATCTTGAAACCAGATATCCTGCTTTTTACTACCGCGTTCGAATTTTTTCAAGCATAAACCGATAAAAACAAAGCGCATTTCCAGGCTGCGGTTTGCTTTCAACGTACCGGAAAACGACGCTCCATTCATGTTCGGCCTCCTCCGTCAAGCGCCAGGGAGGCGGCCACCTTTGACGGATGCGGTAGCATGCCGGCCATGCGCGCCACCTGGGATATTTTCTGCAACGTCATCGACAACTACGGCGACATTGGCATTGCCTGGCGGCTGGCGCGCGGGCTGGCCAGGGAACATGGACTCGACGTCAGGCTGTGGGTCGATGATCTGCGTGCATTCCAGCGCATCTGGCCGGCTATTGCGGTCGATCTGGATCGGCAGGTTTGCGAAGGCGTGGCGGTCTGCGCGTGGCGCACGCCATTCGTTGCAATCGAACCCGGGCAGGTTGTGATCGAGGCTTTTGGTTGTGCCTTGCCAGAGTCCTGTTTGACTGCAATGAGCGAACGCACGCCGCCGCCTGTCTGGATCAATCTCGAATATCTGAGTGCTGAAGCCTGGGTGGCCGGACATCACCGCCTGCCTTCGCCGCATCCGCGTTTGCCGCTGACCAAATATTTCTTTTTTCCCGGCTACACGCCGGATACCGGCGGCTTGCTGGCAGAGGCCGGTTTGGCTGATGCGCGCGCGGCGTTTCTCGAGACGGCGTTGCCTGCATTCTGGCGCCAGTTTGATCTGGACATGCCCGCGACAGGCGAATTGCGGGTGTCGCTGTTCGCCTACGAAAACCCTGCGCTGCCTGCCCTGCTCGATGCCTGGGCGGCTGACGCCCGGCCCGTCACCTGCCTGGTGCCCGAAGGCCGGGTGATACCGCAGCTGGCAGACTGGCTGGGTGTGCCTGATTTGAAAGTGGGCGATGTTGCGCAACGTGGCGCTTTGCGGCTGCAGATCGTGCCGTTCCTGGACCAGGATACGTACGATCATTTGCTCTGGGCATGCCATCTGAATTTCGTTCGCGGCGAAGACTCGTGCGTACGCGCGCAATGGGCGGCGCGCCCGCTGGTGTGGCAGGCTTATCCGCAGCACGAACATGCGCACTGGAATAAACTGGACGCATTGCTGGCGCTCTACACGGCGGACCTGGATGGCGTCGCGGCACGCGCGGTGAGCGGGCTGTGGCGATGCTGGAATGGCATCGCCGACGCAGCGGACATGGCCCCGTGCTGGGCCGGGTGGCGTGCCGGGCAGAGCGCCATTGAGCGGCATGCGGACGGATGGCGCCACCGCCTCGGGCAGGCAGGACGGCTGGCCGACAAGCTGGTGGAATTTGCCGAAAACAAGTTAAAATAGCGAGCTTTCTCAAACTCTTAGCGCTCCCGCAGCAGGATACACCCATGAAAATCGCACAGGAACTCCGCGCCGGCAACGTCGTGATGGTCGGCCAAGACCCAATGGTGGTGGTAAAAGCCGAATTCTCGAAATCCGGCCGCAACTCGTCCGTCGTCAAGATGAAGCTCAAGAACCTGCTCAATGGTTCCGGTACCGAGACGGTTTATCGCGCCGACGATAAATTCGAAATGGTGTCGCTGGATCGCAAGGACTGCACCTATTCCTACTTCGCCGATCCGCTGTATGTGTTCATGGATACCGATTACAACCAGTATGAGATCGAAGCCGACAACCTTGGCGACGCGCTGAATTATCTGGACGATGGCATGCCGCTGGAAGTGGTGTTCTACGACGGCAAGGCGATTTCGGTCGAAATGCCGACCACCGTCATCCGCGAAGTCGAATACACCGAGCCGGCAGTGCGCGGCGACACCTCGGGCAAGGTCATGAAGCCCGCGCGCATCAAGCCCACCGGCTACGAACTGCCGGTGGCTGCATTTGTCGACATCGGCGACATGATCGAAATCGATACCCGGACTAACGAATTCAAGCGCCGCGCAAACTAATTCCGTTCCGCATTGAAACCGATACTTTGTCGGCTGCGCCTTGCCGTGCTACAGCACTGTCTTCGGCTTGCCTTCGCGTCTCGGTTCCAATGCGAACCGGAATAGCATCCAATTAATTCGAACATAAAGGCAGCCTAGGCTGCCTTTTGTTTTTTGGTCGACCCCTGTCGGCGTTAAAATAGCGCCTGGATTTTTCGTTGACCGCTCATGACCGACCCGCAATTCATTCACCTCCGTCTGCACAGCGAATATTCCGTCGCCGACGGGTTGGTGCGGGTGGGGGATGCGGTCAAGCGTGCACGCGACATTGCAATGCCTGCGCTGGGTCTTTCCGACCTGTCGAACACCTTTGGCTGGGTGAAGTTTTACCGCGCGGCGCGCGGCGCCGGCATCAAGCCGGTCTTCGGTTGCGATGTGTGGATGAGCAATGCGGCGGACAGAAACCGCCCCTCGCGCCTGTTGTTGCTGGTGCAGCATCGCGAAGGTTATCGCCGTCTGTGCGAACTGCTGACCCGGGCCTATCAGGAGAACCATTATCGCGGCCGCGCCGAGATCGATCCGGCCTGGCTGGAGGCGGGCACCGACGGTCTGCTGGCCTTGTCTGGCGGCGATTTCAGTAACGTGGCGCAGGCCTTGCTCGACGACAAGCGCGATGCCGCGCGGACTGCCGCCGAAGCCTGGGCCGCGCTGTTTCCCGGACGCTATTACCTCGAGCTGCAACGCTACGGCGCGCCGCACAGCGAACGCCTGATCGACGGCCTGCTCGATATCGGCGCGACTTTGAATCTGCCATCGGTGGCCACCCATCCGATCCAGTTCATCGCCCCGGACGATTTCAAGGCGCACGAAGCGCGCGTGTGCATCGCCGAAGGCATGATGCTGGGGGATCCGCGCCGTCCGCGACCGTTTACGACCGAGCAGTATTTCAAGACGCCGGATGAAATGGCGACGCTGTTTGCCGATCTGCCCGAAGCGCTTGCCAACAGCGTGGCGATCGCCAAACGCTGCAACCTCACGCTGGAACTCGGCAAAAGCCGGCTGCCCGATTTTCCGACGCCCGACGGCATGAGCCTCGACGACTACATGCGGCAGCGTTCGATCGAAGGCCTGCAGGCGCGCATGGCGGCGTTGTATCCCGATGAAGCAACCCGCGTCGCCCGCATGCCGGAGTACATGGCGCGGCTGGAGTTTGAGCTCGGCACCATTATTCAGATGGGCTTCCCCGGCTATTTTCTGATCGTGTCCGACTTCATCAACTGGGCCAAGAACAACGGCGTGCCGGTCGGCCCCGGGCGCGGTTCCGGCGCCGGCTCGCTGGTCGCCTACAGCCTCAGCATTACCGATCTCGACCCGCTTGAGTACGACCTGCTGTTCGAGCGCTTCCTCAACCCCGAGCGGGTGTCGATGCCCGACTTCGATATCGACTTTTGCCAGGACGGGCGCGATCGAGTCATTCAGTATGTGAAGGACCGTTACGGCCATGACGCAGTGTCGCAGATTGTCACCTTCGGCACCATGGCATCCAAGGCGGTGCTGCGCGATGTGGGGCGCGTGCTCGACTTGCCGTATCTGTTTGTCGACAAGTTTGTGAAGCTGGTGCCCAACGAGCTGGGGATTACGCTGGCCGAGGCGCGCGAAAAAGAACCCCAGATCGACGAGCGCGCGAAGAACGAGGAAGAGCTCGCCGAGTTGCTGCCGCTGGCCGAAAAGCTCGAGGGCATCACCCGCAACGTCGGCATGCACGCGGGTGGGGTGCTGATTGCGCCGGGCAAGCTCACCGACTTTTGTCCGCTGTATCGTGCGGAAGGCTCGGACTCGGCCGTCTCGCAGTTTGATAAGGACGACGTTGAGGCCATCGGCCTGGTGAAGTTCGACTTTCTCGGCTTGCGTACGCTGACCATCCTGGCGGAGGCGGTGCGCTTCGTGCAGCGCCATGAAGACCGCGCAAACTTCCGTCTGGAAGACCTGCCGCTCAACGACCGGGCGGTGTACAAGCTGTTCGCCGACGGCAACACCACGGCCGTGTTCCAGTCCGAATCGCGCTCGGCCAAGGACCTGGAAAAAAAGCTGAAGGGCGACTGCTTCGAAGATATCATCGCGCTGATGGCGCTGAACCGGCCGGGCCCGTTGGGCTCGGGCATGGTGGACGACTTCATCGCGCGCAAGCAGGGCAAGCAGAAGCCGGAGTATTTCCATCCCGATCTTGAACCGGTACTGAAATCGACCTACGGCATCATCGTCTACCAGGAACAGGTGATGCTGGTGGCGCAGATTCTGGCCGGTTACAGCCTCGGCGCCGCCGACATGCTGCGGCGCGCCATGGGCAAGAAAAAGCCCGAGGAAATGGCCCAGCAGCGCGAAATCTTCCTGACGGGCGCAGCCAAACGGGGCGCCGATACCAAGGTGGCCGAACGCCTGTTCGACCTGATGGAGAAGTTCGCCGAATACGGCTTCAATAAGTCGCACTC
>NCIF01000110.1 GCA_002256785.1 Hydrogenophilales bacterium 17-61-9 | reverse complement strand
GATCAAGGGGTGACCGGTTTAGTTGCTGGTAACAGCCCCTCCGCGATTTCGATCGGACTCGTCTACAAATTCGATTGGGGTGTTTTGAATCGCTGATGGATGTCGATCTGGTATCGCTCTGACTTGAGTTTTGTCCGTCCAGCCAGAAGTCCCCCATCACCCACCCCCTCGCTTGAGCGATAAGAAGAGTGGACCAAGAGGACAGCGACACCAGTCAATTTATTGACCTAATTTCTAATGGTATTTGGCATGCGTTCAATACGCGGTCCGATTTCCAATACAACCAACAATCACAGGAGGAAGACATGACCCAAAACGTATCCCGACGGGATTTCTTCAAATTGAGCGGCGGCCTCGCGGCTGGAGCGGGCGTGGCCGTAGCCGGACTGGCGCCCGCCACGGCCGAAGCGGCTCCCAACACATCCACCACGCTGCCCTACCCCGCGAAAGTCGTGACTAAGGCAGGCGGAATGAAGGTCAACGAGCCGGTGGTGTTCAATTACCCGGATGCGTCCAGTCCCTGCCAGGCAATCCGCATGGGCCAGCCTGTAACAGGCGGCGTCGGGCCGGCTCGTGACATCGTCGCCTACAGCATTCTGTGCACACACCAAGGTTGCCCGACAGCTTATGACAGCAAGGATCGCTGCTTCAAGTGTCCTTGCCACTTCAGCATTTTTGACGCTGAGAAGAGCGGCCAGACAGTCTGCGGCCAGGCGCCGACCAAGTTGCCACGCATCGTGCTCGAATACAACGCCAGGACCGACAGCGTCACCGCCGTGGCCGTCGATGGCCTGATCTACGGCCGCCAGGCCAACGTGCTGTAAGGAGGAAAGACAACATGACAAAAGCAAAAGATCGCATCACGCTGCCACCGGTCAACGCGCAGAAGACCAACATGACCTGCCACTTCTGCATCGTCGGCTGTGGCTACCACGTTTACAAGTGGCCGGAAAACCAGGAAGGCGGCAAAGCCGCACACCAGAACGCGCTGGGACTGGATTTCCGTCGGCAATTGCCGCCGTTCGCAATAATCGCTACGCCCACCCAGCAGAATGTAGTAACCGGAAAGGATGGCCGGCGCCACAATATTCTCATCGTGCCCGATAAAGAATGCGTGGTGAACCAGGGAGGTGGTTCAATTCGCGGCCTGCGCATGGCGAGCTACATGTATGCTGAAGGCACGCCAACCGGTGAGCGCCTGGCGCATCCGCGCATGTACACCGGCGACCAGTGGTTGGAAACCGGCTGGGATCAGGCACTCGCCTTGTACGCCGGAGTGACCAAGAAAATCCTCGACAACAAGGGCCCGCGCGAAATCGCCTTCGATACCTTCGACCATGGCGGCGCGGGGGGCGGCTTCGAGAACACGTGGGGCACCGGCAAGCTGATGTTCACCGCGCTGCAAACTCCGCTGGTGCGTATCCACAACCGTCCATCGTATAACTCTGAATGCCACGCTACCCGCGAGATGGGCATCATGGAATTGAACAATAGCTATGAGGACGCCGAACTTGCCGACTGCATCGTCAGCATCGGCAATAACCCTTACGAAACTCAGACTAATTACTTTCTATACCACTGGATGCCCAATCTGCAGGGCGGTACCGTGGACAAGAAGAAACTACGATTCAAGGGCGAGGAAGTCAGCGCGGGCCGCATTATTTTCGTCGATCCGCGTCGCACGCCGACCATTTCGATTTGCGAAACCTCTTTCGGCGACAACGTGCTGCACCTGGACATCCTGCCAGGCACCGACGTGGCACTGTTCAACGGCCTATTCACCTACGTGATCGAACAGGGCTGGATCGATCGCGATTTCATTACCAAGCGTACCGAGGGCTTCCACGAAGCCGCCACCGCCAACAAGATGAGCCTGGACGAATGTAGCCGCATCACTGGCGTATCGGTCGCCAAGCTCAAACAAGCTGCAGAATGGGCCTACAAACCCAAAGCCGGTGGCAAGATGAAGCGCACCATGCACGCCTACGAAAAAGGCATTATCTGGGGCAACGACAACTATGCCATCCAGTCCTCTTTACTCGATCTTGTCATCGCCACCCACAACGTTGGCGGCCGGCGCGGTACCGGCTGCGTACGCATGGGTGGCCACCAGGAAGGCTATACCCGCCCGCCACATCCTACCGGTGAGAAGCTCTACAATGACCAGGAAATTATCGCCGGCAAGGGGATGATGTACACCGCCTGGGGCGCCAACCCCTTCCAGTCGACCACCAACGCCGAAAATTTCCGCGACGCGGTGCTACGCCGTTCGGAAATCGTCAAGGACGCCATGCGTAAAGCGCGCGGCGGTTCCACCGCCGAAATGGTCGATGCGATCTACGACGCGGTGACTAACAAGGGTGGCCTGTTCGTTACCGCTATCAATCTTTACCCAACCAAGCTGGCTGAGGCAGCGCATCTGCTACTGCCCTCGGTGCATCCGGGGGAGATGAACCTGACCTCCATGAACGGCGAGCGCCGTCTGCGCCTATCGCAAAAGTTCATGGATGGGCCGGGCAGCGCCAAGCCGGACTGCCTGATCGCCGCCGATATTGCCAACACATTAAAGGCCATGTATGAGAAGGAAGGAAACGCCAAGATGGTTGATCGCTTCAAAGGCTTTGACTGGAAGACCGAGGAAGACGCTTTCAACGATGGCTTCCGTCGCGCCGGTCAACCTGGCGCCGGCCCTATCGACAGCCAGGGCGACGACACCGGGTATTTGGCTACCTACGCGCTGCTAAGCAAGGCCGGCAACAATGGCGTGCAATTGCCTATCAAGGAAGTCAAGGGTGACAAGCTCGTTGGCACCGAAATACTTTACACCGACAAGTTCGGCACCGACGACGGACTGGCGCACTTCAAGCCCTCGCCATGGAAAGGCCTGCTTGCCCCCGTCCAGGCACAAAAGGACAAATACCGCTTCTGGGTCAACAGCGGTCGCACCAACGAAGCCTGGCAGACCATGTACCACGACCAATACAACCCGGACATGAAGGATCGCTGGCCGATGGCGCCGGTAGAAATCAACCCAGCCGATTCCACGGAACTTGGGATCGCCAACGGCGATATAGTCGAGTTGTATAACGATTATGGTTCGACTTATGCCATGGCTTATATAACCGACGATGCCAAGCGCAATCAAGTGTTCATGCAGTTTGGACACTACAACGGTATACAAGGTGATGTAACCACCGAGGCAGTCGACCGCAACGTCATCCCCTATTACAAAGGCACTTGGGCGAATTTGCGCAAGGCGACGCGCGGAGATTACAAGTCCACAGTAAGCTTCAAGTCACGGCGTTACGCATTCTGAATAGTCGGGGGCAGTGCTAGCGGGGCACAGTTCGTGCCCCGTTTTTTTCTGTTAAGGCAGATGATGTCCTGGATGTTACAGAAACGGCTGATATTTGATTATAGAAATCAGAAGCGTCCGTTTACGGATGACTACTGTCCGTGGTTGAACGGATTTACAGCGAACAAACCCTAACATCCCTTCTGAGTGCGGGCTGTGTAAAAACGCAACCAGTAAACGGATCATGTACAGTTGCAATTTTGTGGAATCCAGAAGAAGCGCCGTGTCCAAGGCGAATACCGAACTAAAAGCATGCTGCTTTCAGAACGGTTGATGACTTCATGGTCGAGAGCAATCGCGACCATATGATTGATGTCGTCGTCGATGAGTTTGACCTTGGTCAGCCGGGGTTTCGAGGATGTGGCAACTGCACCGACCGGCTCTCGTATTACTCATCAATCGTCTAAAGATTTACACCTACACTTATGGCTATTTCGATCGTGGCCCGCCCGCCGAACACCTCGGCATCATCCGGAAAAAACCTGTAGCAAAAAATGAAGAATCTCGGCATGTCCGATGCCCAACTCGACGGCGGAAGTCAGTAATGAACCGACGCGCCTTTCTGCTGACGGCCTGCCTCTTTCCAGCATTAACGCATGCGGCCAAGCGCGAACTGGTTTTTGTCGTGCATCCCTACGACACGCCGTCGCGTCTCTACGGCCGCTTTCGTCCGCTCACGCTTTATCTTGGCGGCGTGCTGGAACGCCCTGTCAAACTGCTCATCGCCTCCAGCTACGATGAGCAGATTGCGATGATCGTCGATGGCCGCGCCGACCTGACCTACATCGGGCCGACGCCTTATATACAGGCACGCAACCGCGCGGTGATCCGCATTCTGGCCGGCGAGGCGGAAAACGGGCAGGCGTTTTATCAGAGCACGATCGTGGCGCGCGCAAACAGTCCCATCAACGCGCTCGCCGATCTCAAAGGCCGCCGCATGGCCTTCGGCGCGGCGATTTCGATGTCGAGCACGGTGGCGCCCACGCTGATGCTGGCGCAGGCGGGCGTGAAACTCACCGATCTGGCCGGCCATGCACAACTGGACCGCCACGAGCGCGTGGCACTGTCGGTGCTGCACGGCGACTTCGACGCGGGCGGGCTGCGGCTCGACATTGCCCGGCAATATCTGCCGCGCGGCCTGAAAATCCTGGCCACCTCGCAGCCGCTGCCGCCGCACCTCATCGCCTGCTCGCCGCATTTTCCCGAAACGCTCGAAATCCGCGCCCGCCAGGCGCTGCTCGTCCCCGACGAAAGCGGGTTGCGCGCCTTCGAATCGCTGGGCGAGACCATCCGTTTCGTTCCCATCGACGACACGCACTATCACAACGTGCGGCGCATGCTGCGCACACTTGCCCAATGAAACCACGCTCGCTCACCTTCTGGCTCAGCGCTTATCTTGGGCTGGCCGGCTTATTGCTGTTCGTGTTGCTGGGCGCTGGCATGTGGCAATCGCTGCGGCATCTGGTCGGCGCGGCCGAAGCCGACAAGGCGCAGGCGCTCGCCAACCAGTTGGCCGCCGTATCGGTCGATGCCGTGCTGATCCGCGACTACGGCGCGATCGAGCGCGCGGTGGACGATCTTGTGCGCAGCCGTGGGCTGGCCTACGTTGAAATTCGCCGCACCGACGGCGTGGTGCTGGGACAGGCGGGCATCGCCTCGGCAGACAACCCTGCCTTTGCCGCCACCATGCTGGCGGCGGGCGAGCCGCTGGGCGAAGTCATCGCGCAATACGACAGCACGCCGATGCGGGCGGCGGCATGGCGGCTTGCGGTGCTAACTGGCGGCGCGCTGGCGCTGTTTTCGGTGATCGCTTTTGTGGTGCTGCGGCGTCTCCTCGCGGCACGGCTGATCGCCCCGGTGAAAACCCTGATCGCCAGCGTGGCGCCCGGCGCAACCCTTCATGCGGCGCCTGCCGACGCACCCGCGGAAGTACATGAACTCGCCCACGCACTAACCGATCTGGAAACCCGCATCCACACCCACATCACCGCGCTGGAAGAAGCCAACCAAGCCCACAACGATGCGCTACGCCGCCTCTGCGCCGAACAGCGCCTGGCCACAGTGGGGCAGATGGCGGGCGAAGTGGCGCACGAACTGAACACGCCGCTCGCCAACATTCTGGGCTACGCACAACTGGCGCAGTCGCAAACGCCGGACGCCGCCGTGCGCGAATCGCTCGACACCATCGTGGCGCAGGCACGCCGCGCTGGGCAGATCGTCGGCGACATGCTCACCGTGGCGCGCGCGCCCGCACTCACCAATCAGGCAGTCGATCTGGCCGAACTGGCACGGGCGTTCGCGCGGCTGGTGGCGCCGCTGGCGCGGCGGCAGGGCGTCTCGATCGAGGTCGCGCCCGGTGCTGCCGCACCGGCCTGGGCGGACGCTTCGCGCATCGAACAGATTCTGTTCAATCTTGTCACCAATGCCACCCAGGCCGGCGCGCACCGCATCCAGATCGTCCCTTCGGCAGGCGCCATGAGCGTCATCGACGACGGCGCAGGCGTACCGCCGGCTATGCAGCCGCGTCTTTTCGAGGCGTTTGTCACCAGCAAGCTGCAGGGTCAGGGCACCGGACTCGGCCTTGCCATCTGCCGCCGTCTCGCGGAAGAAATGGACGGCACGCTCACGTTCGCCGAGAGCGCACCCGGTCACACCCGATTTCAACTCAACCTGCCGGCCCCATCATGACCCCGACCCTCCTGATCGCTGAAGACGATGCTGCTCTGGCCAGGCTGGCGGCGCGTGTCGCCGAGGAAATCGGATTTGACGTTGTCATCCGCCACGACGGCAATGCCGCCCGCTGCGTACTGGAAACCGACGCGCCCGACGCCCTGCTTACCGACTTGCGCCTGCCGGGGTGCGACGGCCTCGATTTGCTGGAAGCCTCGAAAACACTTGATCCGCAACGCCCGGTGCTGCTGATGACCGGCTACGCCACGCCGATGAACGCAATCGAGGCCTTCCGCCTGGGCGTGAGCGACGTCCTGCTCAAGCCGTTCGATCTGGATGCGGCGCGGGCCGCGCTTGCGCGGCTCAAAACCATGTTCGACCAGAAGTCCCGCTTGCTGCAACTGACCGAACAAGTTGTGCGCAGTCAGAAATCGGCGCATCTGTCGGCGCTGTCTCCCGCCATGCAAGGCGCGCTGGAACTTGCTGCCCAGGTCGCCGGCAGTCCCCTGCCGGTGCTACTCGAAGGCGAAACTGGCGTCGGCAAGGGCGTGCTTGCACGGCATATTCATGCGCTGTCGCCGCGCGCCGGTGGCCCTTTTTTCACCCTGCATTGCGGCGCGCTGCCGCAAACACTGCTGGAATCGGAGCTGTTCGGTTTTGAAAAGGGCGCGTTCTCCGGCGCCACCGCAAAGAAGCCCGGCCTGCTGGAATTGGCCGCGGGCGGCACGCTGTTTCTCGATGAAATCAACAGCACCAGCCTCGACGCGCAAACTCGCCTGCTGCAATTCATCCAGGACAAACAGGTGTTCCGCATTGGAGGCATTAAGCCGGTGAAAGTCGACGTGCGGCTGATCCTCGCCGCTAACGAATCGCTCAAGGACTGCGTACGCGCGGGACGCTTTCGCGAAGACCTGTATTACCGAATCGCCGTTTTCCCTATCACTGTGCCGCCGCTGCGCGAACGCCGCGACGATCTCACCGCGCTGGCCGAGTTTCTCATCGCCAAACACGCCGCCGAGATGGGCCGGCCAGCCTTGCCGCTTGCGGCTGATGCGCTTGATCGCATTCTGGCCTACGCCTGGCCAGGCAACGTTCGCGAGCTGGAGAACACCCTGCAACGTGCGCTGGTGCTGGCGCAGGACGAACAGATCGGCCTGGCGGACCTGCCGGCGGAATTGCGCGACCGTCCCGACGCTCCAGCCTGCCCGTGGGGCGAATCGGCCACCCTGGCCGAAGTCGAGTCCGCGTGGATCAAGCGGACGCTGGAACACTGTGGCGACAACCGCACCCAGGCCGCAAAAATCCTCGGTATCGATCCTTCCACGCTCTGGCGAAAATTGAAGGAAGCCGAACGCTGACGCCCTTGCATATTGCAAAACCCTTGCAGCTTGCAAGGCCGTCCAACTTGCACGAAAAATAATTTGCTTTCAGATACAGTTACTTAAATAAAATAAATCATTGGCACGCTCCCTGCTTTATTGAACCCAGCTTCGGCTTAATCAATACAATACGAGGAGACTCCAATGAAATTCAAAGCAATAAGTTTGGGCGTTGCGCTGGCATTTGCCGCCCCGCTGGCCTGGGGTGAGGCAAGCGTGGCCGATTACCGCGCCGCGCTGGCGGACAAGGACGCCAACCCTGGCTTTCTGGTAATCGACCGGGGTGAAATCCTGTTCAAGGAAAAGCGCGGCCTCAAAAACGCCAGCCTGGAAAAGTGCGATTTCGGCCTCGGCGCCGGCAAGCTCAAGGGCGCGTATGCCCAGCTGCCGCGCTATTTCAAGGACACCGATCAGGTGCAGGATCTGGAGTCGCGGCTGGTGAGTTGCATGGTGAAATTGCAGGGAATCTCCGAAGACGAGATCAAGCAAAAACTTTACGCCGATCAGCGGCAGAACGAGAACAACACCGATCTGGAAGCCATGGTCGCCTATGTGGCGTCCCAATCGGATGGTATGAAAATCAATCCGCCGCTGAAGCATGCGAAAGAGAAAGCGGTGCGCGAGCTGGGCGAGGCGATGTTCTGGCGCCGCCATGGGCCGATGGATTTCTCCTGCGCCACCTGCCACAACGAAGACGGCAAGCGCGTGCGCCTGCAATCGCTGGTCAACGTTTACAACGCCAAGGACATTCAGGCGACCATGACGACCTGGCCAACCTACCGTGTGTCGCACGGTGTGGTGCGCAACATGCAGCACCGCATGTGGGATTGCCACTGGCAGATGCGCACGCCGGACATCGACTACGGTTCGCCTGCGACCGTTGCGCTGATTTCCTTCCTCACCAGCCAGGCCAAGGGCGGCACCTATGACCTGCCCGGCATCAAGCGTTAATCGGAGGTACCCGTCATGAAAAGCAAACTAATGATTGCCGCCCTACTGGCCGTCGCGTTCCCCCCCGTGCAGGCCGACAGCAAACTCGCTGCCAAGGTCGACAAACTGGTGGCCGACAGCTTCAAGCCGGGCGAAGGCCAGGATATGTCGCGCCTGGTGCAGGACGAGACCCAGAAAATCTGTTCGGACACCCGCAACAATCCATCGGCTGCACAGGCGGCCGCGATCAATGCGCGTGAGCAGGCCACGATCAAGTATCCCGACAACAACCAGCTGATGGGTGACTGGAAAAACGGCGAAAAGCTGGTTAAAGGCGGCTTCGGCATGCGTATAGGCAACATCGAGCCTGACAACGAAGTGCGTCGCAAGGGCAACGTCGGCGGCAACTGCTATGCCTGCCACGCCATGGATCCGAAGGAAGTCGCGGCTGGCAACCTCGGGCCCAGTCTCACCGGTTATGGCGCGCTGCGCGGAGCCAGCAGCGATATCGTGAAATACACCTACAACAAGCTCTAC
>NCIF01000231.1 GCA_002256785.1 Hydrogenophilales bacterium 17-61-9 | reverse complement strand
TCGGCTGGTGGCGGAGCGCCGGGTGCGCGGCACCTTCTTTACTGTCGATCTCGACAACGTGCGCGAAAGCCTGGAAAAACTGCCGTGGGTGCGCGAAGCGCGGGTCGAGAGGCGCTGGCCCGACACACTGGTGGTGTCGCTGGTCGAGCAGGAACCGCTGGCGCGCTGGAACGACAACGCGCTGGTGAACAGCGACTGTGGCGTGTTCGTTGCCGCAACGGACGACGAACTGGCGCGCCTGTCAGGCCCGGAAGACAGCAGCGCCGAAGTGGTTGCGGCCTACCGCCGCTATCAGGCCGCGCTCAAGCCGCTCGACATGCGCATCGCCGAACTGCGCATGTCGCCGCGCCGGGCGTGGTCGATCCGCCTCGACAACGGCATGCAGCTGGTGCTGGGGCGAGAGCAAACCGATGCACGGCTGGCACGCTTTGTCAGTTATTACCCACGCCTGATCAGCGCGCAGGCAGCGCCTGCTCCCATTCAGGCCGTGACTTTGACGGCCACGGCCGTCGCGTCCAAACCGGCCGCACCGATCCTTCCTCTCAGCGTCGACTTGCGCTACGCCGACGGCTTTGCCGTGCGGATGCCCAAAGGCGTTTCTCCTTTTAAACCGAGTCCTACATGAGTGCAGCATGAGCAAGCCAAGAGACCCAAAAAACCTGGTCGTCGGTCTCGATATCGGCACCTCCAAGATCGTCTGCATCGTCGCTGAAATCGACGAGATGGGAATGCTCGACATCATCGGCATGGGCACCCATCCGTCGCGCGGTCTGCGGCGCGGCGTGGTGGTCAATATCGAAGCCACCGTCAACGCCATCCAGCGCGCGCTGGAAGAAGCCGAACTGATGGCCGACTGCAAGATCCGCGAGGTCTTCACCGGCATTGCCGGCAGCCATATCAAGAGCTTCAACTCGCATGGCATGTATGCGATCAAGGACAAGGAAATCAGCCAGATGGACGTCGACCGCGTGGTGGATACCGCGCGTGCCGTCAACATCCCGACCGACCAGCAAATCCTGCACACCATCCCGCAGGAATTCATCGTCGACGGCCAGGAAGACGTGCGCGACCCGCTCGGCATGAGCGCGGTACGGCTCGAAGTCAAAGTCCACATCGTCACCGGCGCAGTGTCGGCGGCGCAGAACATCATCAAGTGCGTGCGCCGTTGCGGCATCGAGGTCGGCGATCTGGTGTTGCAGCCGCTGGCGTCGGCGATGGCGGTGCTGACCGAAGATGAAAAAGAACTCGGCGTCTGCCTGGTCGACATCGGCGGCGGCACCACCGACATCGCCGTGTTCACCGACGGCGCGATCCGCCACACCGCGGTAATTCCGGTGGCGGGCGACCAGGTCAACAACGACATCGCGGTGGCGCTGCGCACGCCGCCGAAAGAGGCCGAGGACATCAAGATCCAGTACGGCTGCGCGCTGCGCCAGCTGGCCGACGCGCGCGACATGATCGAAGTGCCGGGCATTGGCGACCGTCCGCCGCGCACGCTGTCGAAGCAGACGCTGGCCGAGTTCATCGAGCCGCGCATGGAGGAACTGTATTCGCTGGTGCAGGCCGAACTGCGCCGCAGCGGATTCGAGGAGCTA
>NCIF01000109.1 GCA_002256785.1 Hydrogenophilales bacterium 17-61-9 | reverse complement strand
AGCAGAAATCCAATTCTGCGAGCGAACTGAATGAAAAATCGAACTTTTAGAGCAACGTGCCACGCATCGGCGTGGGGTATTTCAGCAGCCTGTTAAGCGTGTCAGCCGCAGTCGTTGGATCGAGCCAGGCCGGCCAATCCTCCGGCATCAGCATGGCCGGCATGCGGTCATGGATCGGCGCCATGAACGCGTTCGCCGCCGTCACGATGATAGAGCACGACTCGACGGGCGCGTGGCCTTCTCCCTCCCATCGTTCCCACAACCCGGCAAAAGTCAGCGGCTGCCCGTCCTTCGCCAGGATCCGGAAGGGCTGCTTGCCGGTTGTATTGCCGGTTGGGTTTTGCCGCCACTCGTAGAAGCCGTCGGCCGGGATGAGGCATCGCCGTCGACGGAACGCATCGCGGAATGCCGGTTTGCCGGCGACCGTTTCGGCCCTCGCGTTGATCGTGCTGTATGGGGTTTTCGGCTCCTTCGACCAGCGCGGCACCAGCCCCCAGGTCAGGGGCACGAGTTCGCGCTCGCCGTCCGGAGTCAGCCGTACCGCCAGCAACGGCTGGCTGGGCGCCACGTTGTAGCGGGGGTGCGTCTCCAGCGGAACCTTCACCAAGAAGCTCGGCACGCCGTAGGCATGCGCCAAGGCCTCAGGAGGCGTGATCTGGAGAAGGCGGCCGCACATGGATGGATGGAAACCGGGGAAATGGCCCAAGCTCAAAACAGGCTTCAACCCTAGGCGCACTTGCCCCGCCTGGCAAGCCTGCTGGATACTGGATCCATAACACCAAGGGAGGCACCACCATGAGGCTACTCGCCGGCATCATCCTCATTGCGGCCAGCTTGGCAGTGCCGATCTCAGCCCACGCCCAGACCGAAGTATCCGGAGTGGCCCACGTCATCGATGGCGACACGATCCACCTGACGACGGCAGAGGCCGGAAAGATCGTGAAGGTGCGTCTGCAGGGCGTGGCCGCGCCGGAGCGCAGCGATGCCGGCGGCGCCGAGGCCACCCGGTTTGTCGAGCAGCTGGCGGAGGGCCGCCAGGTCCGGTGCGAGCTTGATGGCAGCCGGTCGAAGGATCGGGTCGTCGGGATGTGCTTCGTGGAGGCCGCTGGGGCCAGCAAGGACATCGGCGCGGCGGTGATCGAGGCTGGCCTTGCCCGGGACTGCCCGAGGTTCTCAGGAGGCCGCTACAAGGCCCTGGAGCGGCCAGAGGCGGCTGGATTGCCGTACCCGTCGTATTGCGTGCCGCGGCAGAAGGGATCGGCCAGCTCCGGCGCGCCGTCCGCGGCGACCCACCGGATAGCCTTACCGTGATCCTCTACGGCGGGGAAATAAATGTAAAGAATATGTCTTTACATTTTTCGGGATTTTCGATATCATAGATACCAAGATTCCAAATGGAGCGACGTGTGCCCACAACCGCAGAAAACCTTGCCCGTGAGTTTAGCCGTGCTCTGATTTCACGGATCCCTGGGGCCGATTTGGCCGAGATCGTGAGGCGCAATGCTGAAGAGCCCGACCCCTCGATCTGCCACAGCCTGGATTTCGTCGACGCCAACAAGGTGCTACGCGAAGTATTTGCCCAGCAAGGCATTTTGCTCACAGGCGAAGCCGAGATTGAGCGGTACAGCCCCCTGTGGGACGAAGCATGGTGGCTGGCTCGAGAGAATGCATTCTGGGCTGAGCCTGACTGCCCAAAATCGAGGGAGGCAGACAATGCCCACTGAAGAAAGCTTGGACAACCGGATACAGGCTGCCGTTGCCGCGGCAGAGGACGCATTCTGGGAAGCGATCGCAAGGCGGTTCCCGGAATGCAAAACAGGCGACTTGTCGCCAGGGACAACCTTCAAACTCAGAGCGGCCTGTACCGAGGCTGTTCAGGAATGGACTAGCGTTAACCGCTGAGGAGATGCCATGAACCAGAGCGCACCTAATTTCGTCGACGTCAACGAGTTGCTGCTGCACGCGGCTGCGGCTGGCGACGTTCACCTTGCCCTCACCGCGATAGACCGCGGGGCAAGCCCGAATTGCCGGGATCCAAGGGGCCTGACGCCGCTGATGCGGGCGGCTACGTACGACAACGTCGAGATGCTGCAACTCCTCATAGACGCGGGGGCGGAGATTGACGCGGCCACCGAGCATCATGTTACGGCCTTAATGCGGGCCGCTATCCATGACCGGATCGCCGCCGCACAAGAGCTGCTCCGCTGCGGCGCGGCGACCGACCTGCGGGACGAGGACGGGTTTACCGCAAAGGAAATCGCCAACCGCCTTGGAAACAAAGGTGTTGCGGCGGTGCTTTAAGGCATGCCCTTGTGCAAGGCTGGGTTTCTGCTCAACCATTGCGGGGTCTTTAGTAACTAGGGAAATGCGGAATGGCTGAACTGGAACACCTAGCGGAGGTCGCCACGTGGGATTCTGGCGGCGGCCAGGTTCTTGACCTGCTGACGCTGCTGGATGGCAGGGTGCTTGCTGTAAGCGAGGATGCGATAGTGCTGTATGAAAACATCGCCGACCTAGAGGCGGGGGAGGCTCGTGACCGGCCGACGATTTTCCTGTGCGCGCCTGTATCCGGCGCATGACTTCCAGAAGAAAAGCGGTGGCCGTGAATCTGAGAATCCGCCCGGAGATGAAGAGAGCCCTCGAACTTGCGGCGGCCAAAGAATGCCGCAGCCAGACGAGCCTTCTCGAGTGGCTGCTCACGAGGCACTGCGAGACCCTCGGGATAGATATCGCAGGCCTTGCCGACCCGTCATCCGACGCCGATAGCCCGGTGGCAGGGCCCTCGAAGAAGCGCAGTCCCCGCAATGCCATGCCCGAGTCCTAGCCATGCCCGGTGAATAAATCCCGAAGCTATGCTTCCTCAGTACCCCGTATGCCTGTGTCAGATCTGGAGCAAGACTCAAATGTCGAAAAAAGTGGTCAAAACAGCTGAAATCGCTAATCCCTTGTCAGACGAGGAAGCCGCCAACCGGCTGGGAACCTCGGTCACGCGTGTCCGCACCCTTATCCGAAGCGGGGCGCTGGCCGGCAAACAATCCGGTAAGAATTGGCTGACGACTACAGAAGCAGTCGAGGCCTACCTCGAGACCGGCGGTGCCAAGCCGCCAGAGGATCGTCCTCGCCCCAAGGGGCCCTTGCCCGAGATCAAAGCGCTTTCCTTCTTTTCTGGGGCAATGGGCTTGGATCTAGGCCTGGAAAAAGCAGGTATCCACGTCCTCCTTGCGTGTGAGATGGACAAGGCCTGTCGCAGGACAATCACGGCCAACCGACCCGATGTTGCCCTCCTCGGTGATATTTGGAAGTACAGCGCAGACGAAATCCGTGATGCAGCGGGACTCCAGCCCGGCGAAGACATCGACGTCATGGTCGGTGGCCCGCCCTGCCAGGCGTTCTCAACGGCTGGTGCCCGCAGGGGTTTCAAGGATGAGCGTGGAAACGCCTTCCTCCGCTACATTGACCTCATCCTCGAGATGCGGCCGAAATACGCGGTTATCGAGAATGTTCGCGGACTTCTGTCGGCCCCGATGGCCCATACCCCCCATTCTGAGCGTGCGGAGGGGTGGGTTCCCGACCCGGAGGAGAAGCCCGGCGGCGCGTTATTCCATGTCCTCCAGATGTTACGGGCTGGCGGCTACGGGGTTTCCTTCAACCTCTACAACGCCGCCAACTTTGGCGTACCCCAGTCCCGCGAGCGGGTCGTCCTGATCTGCTCCAGGGATGGCAAGAAACTGCCGCACCTGATGCCTACCCATTCACAGGACGGCTCCTTCGGCTTGCCTAAGTGGCGCACGTTGCGGGATGCTCTCACGGGTCTTGATGCCAAGTCAGGTGACCACGACCATGAGAACTTCCCGGAGGATCGGCTGCGCTTCTATCATATGTTGGGCCCAGGCCAGTACTGGAAGCACTTGCCAGAGAACCTGCATCGGGAGGCGCTTGGCAGGTCCCTGGACTCAGGCGGTGGGAAGACAGGCTTCCTGCGGCGGCTGGCCTGGGATAAGCCGTCCTGCACCCTGGTGACATCCCCTACGATGCCGGCAACGGACATCTGCCACCCGGAGGAGCATCGCCCGCTCTCGATCCAGGAGTACATGCGAGTTCAGCAGTTTCCCGATGACTGGGTCGTCTGCGGCTCTATGTCGGATCGGTATCGCCAGATCGGCAATGCAGTACCGGTAGGGCTGGGGGAGGCCGTAGGTAGGGCAATCCGCGCGCACATGGCGGGCAACGATGCACGCCCTCCTGTGGGATTCACATACAGCCGATACAAGGATACCGATGAGGTGTCCTGGGAGGCGCAGACCAGGAAGGTGATGGGTTTGGACGCTGCGCCCGAGGAGTCCCCCAGTGGCGCGGCGAGGCTGCCTAAGAAGGCGTCCAGGGCGACCGGCAAAGTCACGCCATCCTCGGTCGAGGTGGGGGCTGCGTAAGGCTGCTACGGTCGCTCCCGCGGGGCCACTCGCAGAGCGGCTTGCTGGCTATCCGCCAGTTCCGCTTGCCTACGAAGGAGCGCCTTCTTGATTCTGGACGCGACCAGGTCTTCGTCCCGGAGGGCATGCTCCCAGAAGCGCAGCACGCTCCATCCGGTACGACGCAACTGCCGCGAGACCTTCTTGTCGCGCGCGGCATTCCTTGCCATCTTTTCCCGCCAAAACTCAGTGTTCTGCCTGGGTTCCCGATAGCAGCGGGGGCAGCCGTGCCAGAAGCAGCCGTCAACGAATAGCGCCACCCGTTCAGTCCAGAATGTGAAGTCAGGAGATCCGGGAAGCTTCTGGTTCCTGCGCCATCCTGAGATCCCATTCTCTCGCAGAATTCGGATCATGCGCTTCTCTGTACTCGCGTTGCCATGGCCACGGATCGCAGACATGATCCGTGAGCGCGCAGCTGTTGTCTCCAGTAAAAACTTGCTCATCGGCAATGCCCGTTGGATTGCTGGCGGCCGGGCTGCCTCAGTCCACCCTTGCCCGTTCGTGCTCAGTTGCGCAGTGCGTGGAGGTAGCTCCGCACGAAGGTCTTGAAGGCGTCTTCTGAGAGGTGCTGGCGCAGCGCTGCGTCTGGAAACGCACCCCAGTTTGAGCCGGCTCGCTTGCAGAACGTTCTGTGCCATTTTTCGATGGACGTGCCGTTCCGGATTGCACTTGACGACGAGTTCTCAGGGTTATCGCGGTTCTTGACTTGCAGCATCCGCCATTCACCGCCTGGCGCTGCCGGCGGCTTGACCAGGTCGACGGCTCGCACCATGGCCCCGGAGCACCACACCCACCCCTTGGGCTCTAGCACGGAGGCCAGGTATCGCTCCAGGAGGTCTCCAACGAGGTTTTCAGCGCCCATTGAAAGCTGATGTTCAAGTTTGACGCGGTCGAGATCGGCTTCGGGGATGCCAAAGTATTCATGCAGGATGGTCGACACCATCTCGTCAGGCACCGTGGCAGGCGCTTGAGGCGCCTTGGGGTCACGAGCTGCGGCAAAGGCGACTGCCTGCTTCTGGATGTAGGCTTCACTGCCAGTCGGCGGGTTGCTAGATGCCTTGGCAAGCTCAGGATAGGCTGCAAGAAACTTCACAACCTCGGTGTATTCGCGGGTAAGGTGCGGATTAACCGCAACCATTGCGGCGCGCGCGATGTCTACTGCGTTTGGAACAAAGCTCATTATTATTCTCCCGTTGAGGCTGTCTATTGTTGCACATCACCAGGTGTAGCTTCCGCGTTTAATATCCCTCTTGCCCGCGACCATACGCGAACTTTGCACGTGCGCCCCCTGTGCCTGGACGTGCCAATCTGAGCCGATGACCGAAGAAATCTCCAACACCAGCGAGCAATCACCGACCCTGTCCGAAGCGGCGGCTGCGCCAGCGCCTGCCACGCGCCTCAAGCCTAAGCCTGGACGTCACGGCAGTGGGCGGGCCACGGCACGCCCCGCACTGGTGCGCACCGATTCGAGGACTGAGGCCACACCGTCCGAGACTGCCCCGCTGTCAGCCCCGGCCGCGCCGGTCTTTGATGTCCCCGATGCACCGCCAGCGCCGAAGAAGCCCCGGGCCAAGGGGGGCCTGGCCGTCCCGCGATCGAGCCAGGCGGCGCCGGCACACAGCCTGCTCAGCCTCGAGGGCACCATCTCGGTTGGCACCGCGCTGGCCGTGCTGCGCGGCGAGGTCGTGACCCTGCACATTGAGACGACAGGCCCGGATCCACTGCGCGACGAGATCATCGCCATCCATGCACGCCGGGTTCGGAAGCACCGGACAGTCGCCGAGCTCAGCCTCAAGGTTCTGCCATTGAGGGCACTCCCCCACGCGACTGCCGAGGCTGGCCGGCCGCCGGCCAAGGGTCAGGGCGTACCGTTGCAGGAGGCCGTCTCTCGCCTGCTGGAATTTCTGGGAACGCACCGGCAGCATGTTTTCGTTCACGGCTCTGCTGGCGTGCAAGCCTTCCTCGGGCAAGCAGCACGGCAGTACAGCATGGTGATCGAGAACCCGGTGGGTGACGTGGTAGAGCTGGCCAGGTTGGCATGGCCCGGCCGGGCCGATTACAGCCTTCCAGGGCTCACTGGCGATCTGCTTCCGGGACTCGGCCCCGTTCGAACCACCGCCGATGCAGCCAAGGCCATCCTGGGGATTCTGCAGGCCGCGTCGAAGGTACTGACAGCAAGCGGTGGGCTCGTGAGCAGGTCGATTGTCCACTGGGGCACGTCGCCAGATACGATCAAGCTCAAGCCGTCACCGTGGTAACAGGGCTGGGGCTATCCGCGCGCGCCGGCAGCGGCTAGCGGGACGAATTACGTGCCAATTATCCCGAGTTGCGTAATTCACTTCCTGCCAGCACCTAAACACCTGCTGCGCTAGACAATACTGATATATTTCAACAACTTATTTCTGATTTCTGGTTGACTTCCGCCGGTCGCTCGCCTATCCTGCAAATCGAACATACATTCGATGAAGGGAACAAAGATGGGTGACACCGACGACAAGCATCTGGCCGCGTTGAGATCCTACTGGAAGCGCCACCAGGCATTCCCGAGCATGGCCAAGCTCTGCGAGGTCGTGGGCCTTGCGAGTACCAGCAGCGTCTTCGCCCTGGTCGGGCGCCTGGTCGACGCCGGTTTCCTCGAGCGTACCGAGGGTCGCATCGCGCCGAGCCGCAGGTTCTTCGCGCGTCCGGTGCTCGGCAGCGTACGCGCCGGCCTGCCCGAACCAGAGGGCCAGGAGGAGCCTGACTCCGTCCTCACCATCGACGACTACCTGATCGACGATCCCAACCGCACTGTGCTCTGCCGGGTGCGTGGCGACTCCATGCAGGACGCCGGCCTGCTCGATGGCGACCTGGTCGTGGTCGAGCGCAACTCTCCAACCAAGGCCGGGGACATCGTGGTCGCGGTCGTGGACAACGAGATGACCGTGAAGACCCTACGCCTGTCCCCGCAGGGCAGCTTCTTCCTCGAAGCCGCTAACCCCGCCTACGCGCCGATCCACCCCGTGGGCAGCCTTGAGATCGTGGGCGTTGTCACCGGCTCGTTCCGCCGACACCGACGATGACCGCCTGACCGCCGCCTCGGCGGCCCCCTGACCCAACCCCGACCCTGGCGCCCGTGCGGCCGCCATAGGCCTCGCTTTGCCTGAAAAACCCACGCCCGACGACAACCACAGGAGAAACCGATCATGTCCATCTGGCTCACCCCACCCGTCGAACTCGAACCCGGCATCCAGCTGGTCCGCTGGCGGATCTTCCAGCGGGAAAACGGCAAGGCGCACTTCGTCGGCTACTACCCGGAGGGCTTCGAGGGACGCGTCAGCTCGGCAATCGAGAGCTTTGATCCGATCACGCGCCGCGGGGTGACGCAGTCCGGCCGCGTGTACCAGCTCGTCGGCTGGCCGGGCTTCGACCCCGACGCCATGCAGCTCTGGGAGCTGTGGTCGCGGGCAAAGGGCTGGGAGAACTGCGCGGACGTGACCGATGACGTCCTGGCCGGCCTGCAGGCCGCGAACTGGAAGCCTTCTGACGCTTAAGAAGCGTCAAGGATTATCCGTAGTGATGGTTCCCTGAGCACCTGTAAAGCTATGAAAGTCGACGTCCGTCCCGTCAACGACCACGGCAGGCCCCTGTTCAAGTCGGTTCGCCTCAAACAGGCCGCGAGTCGCGGCGAGCTGCGCCTCGCCGAGAATCGCCTGCACAGCCTCGGCCGTGTCGTGCTTTCCGCCACCCTGACCGACGATGCCGGCGGCACCGGAACCGCATTGCTGCCCGAACTGCTGGACGCCCAGGTGATCTGGATTGACGGCACCACCATGCGCCTGCGTGGGGTCGAGATGGTCGACGGGGTGTCCTACGCACAGACCTGGGACGTCACGGTCCTCGTCAAATGATTAGGGTCAACATCCACGCCGGCCCGATCAACAAGGCGAACCGCTACAACATGGTCGCCTGGCTCGACATCGCCTACGAACGGCTGGAGCCGATCGCGCACTACAAGACGGTGCTGTTCGAGGCCGGCATCGGCGCGACGCTGCCCGTGCAGCTGGAGAGCTATCCGCGCTGGTCGGCCAGCCTGTGGGATCTCACGGCCCGCGCGCTGGCGCTGGGCCTCAGCCCCGACCCGGACAACCCTGCCGAGGCTGTTCCCGAGGTGACGGAGGGCGCTCCCAAGCGCTTCGCCTTCGCCCGCGAGATCTGCGCCCAGATCGACCACATTCCGGCCGCCGGCCTGCGTCGGAGGAACCTGGGGAGCGTGGAGATCACCCAGGTGGAAAATAGCCGCGGCACCTACGTCGCCCGCTTCGACGAGCACACGATGCCACGCCAGGTCACCGCACCCTTCGAGTTCAGGCCAGGCTACCTGCGCACCCCGGAGCTGCTCCTGCATGCGTGCCTGATGCGCCTCCAGCGCGCACCGGCTTCACAGAGTGGCTGCACCGGTTCAGCGAGCCTCCGGTCGAAAACGACGGCGCGCTCATTGCGCCGGAAGCCATGTACACGCAGTTCCTGCGGGAGGCGGTATGAGCGACACACCTGCCGACGCTTCCAACACGCCGGCCAGCGCGCCAGCGGCTGCCAAACCAGTCAAGCACCGACGCTATCGGTCCGGCACGGCGAAGTGGCACATGTCTCGCGAGTCCGTGTCGATCTCGATCACGGATGTCGCCCAGTGGACAGAGAAGGAGTGCCACGACTACTTGGTCGAGGTGCGCTTCGGCTCCATGGACAACGTGCGCTGCCCGCACTGCGGCACGATCGAGAAGCACTACTGGCGCGAGCTCCAAAGGCGCTGGAAGTGCAAGGGCTGCGGAAGCACCTTCAGTGTGACCTCCGGGACCGTCTTCACTGACCGCAAGCGGACGCTGAAGGACATCATCACGAGCGTTCTGATGTGGATCAACTCCGCGGCCGGGCAACCCGCTCTCGAACTCAAGCGCCACATGAACACCACATACAACACGGTGTTCGTCATGCAGCACAAGCTGCGCGAGGCCCTGGTGCGTGGCTACAACGTCGGCGTTTTGAACGGTGAAGTCGAGATGGACGGCGCTCACCAGTCGGGCCGGCGTGCGGCAGAGAAGCGTGGCGTGCCGCAGGGATCGCGTCCGGTGGACAAGGACACGCCGGTCGATAAGTTGAAGGAGACCATGACAACGCAGACTGGCCGCGCCGAGGAGAGGGAGAAGCAGCGCGCAGCCGGCGTCGTCAACCCGGAGTTCGGCCAGCGCCTGCCCAAGGACCGGCGCATCCTGTTCGCGATCCGCAAACGCTCCGGCGCGCGCGGCAAGGGGGCCTGTGCGACCCGCGTAGCCGTGGGTCTGGCCGAGACCGCCCCAGTTGCCGCGGCCATCATGCGTGACTTCGTGGCCATGCCAGAGAGCTACCTCAACACGGACACCTCGCCGGCGTACACCGAGCTTGGAAAGAACTACAAGGCGCATCTGACCGTCGAGCACTCCAAGGAATTGCGCGGCCCGAACGGCGAGAACAACAACCAATCGGAAGAGCTGAACTGGCGGTATGACCGCGCCGAGAAAGGCGTGTACCTGAACATCGAGCCGAAATATATGTTGGACTATGCCGTGGAGACCGCCTTCCGCGCGGACACTCGCAGGCTGCCGAACGGCCAGCAGCTCAAGCTCGCGCTCAACGTGGCGTTGAGTGTGGGTGAGTCACTGTTCTGGAAGGGGTTCACGCGCGGGCACCACCGGGAAGCTGAGCTGATCCACCCGGCCCCGCAGCCGGCCAAGCCAAGCGGCCCGAAGAAGGGCCGCCATCCGATCCCGGCCATGAACGGCCGGCCTCCCAGGTAGTCAGGCCGTTAGGGTTGGTTCCTTCAGCTTGGCAGGGCGTCCACGCCGCTTGGCCTGACTAACAGTAAGGCCCGAGGCCGTCGCCGCCTCCAACAACCCGGCCGTTCCAGCGATGGTGTGATCCTTCAATCGCCAGCGCCCGATCTTGCCAGCACGGGCCACGGGCTCATGTAGCCGTTCCACAATGCCAGCCTCAACCAAGTCTTTCAGCGCGTTGCCCACGGAATTGTGGGCCCATTTTTGCCGTTCTGTCTTAGTTGAAAAATCCAGCGCGAACTCGGCGATGAGTGTTAGGCACAATTCTGGCGTGGTGATCTCCGAAGGAGCGATTTTCTGAAGGATTCGTTCGATGGCCGTCTTAAGCTCCCCACGCTTGCCGTAGCGGTTTTTCCAAGCACGGATAGGCGCAATCAGATTCGGATCGAGCCGGTCATCAAAATCACGAATAAGCTTGTCGCAGGCGTCCCGTCGCGACACCGCCTCGCCCATTTTCCGAGCGACGTCATCGAGGAGCGCTTGAATACGGCGGGCCTCGGCCAGCTTTTCATCCAGTTCGTCGTACAGTGCTTTGAGGCGTAGCACCTCGCCGTCGGCCCGGGCACGGGTCTCGGCCAGGCCTTTGAGGTAGGAGGGGGTCTTGCGCATATCGATAGCCATCCGGGGAGGGTAAACCCGGTAAAGCCACGGCGGAACGTCAATTGCGGGGCAGCATCCCCGTTTTCAAAAGCTTTGGGTCATCTGCGTAGTAACACCCGTTTCCATTAAAAAACCCCACTCAAAAAGGTGGGGTTTTTGGTTGCCTGGGCTCTCTCAGTGAGATTGCCCTTCGTGATGGTGATCGCGCTTCAACTGGCCTGTGTGTTTCAGCCAGGCGTAGAGCCCCACCATCCCGATGCCCAGGATGACTGCGGTGGCGATTGCCGTTTGGAGCATTGCGAGAATGTTCACTTCCATGTCGATTTCCTCTGTGGTTTCAATTTAGCACACCTGAAGTTCATGTGTCTAATCGCCTCCGCCGTCCATTTCGTGAGAAATGAAGGACATTAGCACCCAGAAAGCCAGAGCCACCAGGATGCCCATGGCAGCCCATGGCAGGTTTTCGATAATTGGCTTTCCGTTTGCGAGTCCAGTGGCAGCCACAGACAGGGCTCCAACAGCACTGGATACGGCGTCACCAAGCAGGCGCAGGCGCTTCCCCCAATATTTGATGCGGTTCATAGGATTCTCCTTATTGTAAAACTCTTCCACACGCGGAAGGTTCGAAGTGGTTGTCCTGGCGCAGTCAAATATAAACCCGTCGGCCAGAGGCTCGACGGGTTGGGTGGATCGATCGGATTAGCGCGCATTCAGCAGGCGTCGCAGCGTCTCGCGCTTGGACACCTGCGGGGCCGGCTTCGGCCGCGACGGGTTCTGCAGCACGATGACGCCACTACGGAAGATGTTCTGCTTGGGAACATTCCAGAGGTTGATCGGGGGAAAAGTGAGGTCGGGCCATTCGTAGCTCATGCCTACGCTCCTTTCTTTTTCCTCGGAAGCAACACCTGGATCTGGCGTGCCGTGACCTTGATCTTCATCGAATCGTCATCCGCCAACAGCGCGAGAACAGGCTCGAACATCGTGAGCGGCAGCGTTTCAGCGCAGTCGTCGCCGCCCATGATCCTCTGTCCAGCTTCCCACCAGTCGTCGAACTCGGCACCGCTGGTCGGGTCCGCCTCCTTTGCATAGGCGACGACTTGCCGGGTGGCGCTCGGATCGACCAGGAGTGCTGGCGAACCGTTACTAAGCAGGTAGACGCCCTGATCCTTGACGAGCAGAAGTCCGGCCGGAATCTTGTCGATGTCGATATTGTCGCGGTCGGGCCAGCCATTCTTTTCAACGACCTTACCGCCCCGGTGGTATGCCGGGTTGAAGAGGTCTTCGTACGATGGGGTGTGTTTTTTCGCTGCCTTGCTGTGTTCCAACAGGCGACGAACTTCGTTCACCTTGAACGTAAGTATTCCAGCCATGATTTCTCCTTGGGTTGTCGCGCACCATGCGCGGCTTCAAACCAGTTGCGCCAGCGCGACCCAATAGAAAAGCCACCCGCAGAACGGGTGGCTATGGTTGGAATGTCAGGATGCAATCAGGGCGCGGATTGCCTCGATCTTCTCCTCCGGCAGGTGGAGCTTCATCAGCTCCAAGCCTTCATCAATGTCGCGCTTCTCGATGTAGGCTTTGATGGCCTCGTCGCTCGGCCCGAACTCGATGACGCTGATCGCGTTGTCGAGATCCCCGGTGTCATGGTTGCGAAGCTCGATCTCGCCCGCGCCCTCGACAATCTGGCTCAGACGGGATGCAGCTTCCTCCACCAGGTCGCGATACCCGTAGCCGACCTCTCCGGCGGTCTCGACATCCAGATCTCCGGTCTCCGGGTCAAAGCTGAACTTGTTGTTGAATGACGATTCCTCCGAGTTGATCTCGGCGCCCCAGTATTCCAGCAAAGGCTTGATGACCTCCGCCACCTGGTCAACCGTGACGCCGCTTTTGACCTGCGCATGCAGGCACATCGAATGGTCGTATCCCATGTCAAGACTCCTTCTTTTCGATTTGACCAATGGCGAGGTAGTCAACCCGGGCAACCTGTGCGAGCGCATTGAGGAATGCGAGATCCTTCTCCTCGCGCGTAGCACCGACACGAGCCTCGAACTCAACTTCAATGGACTCCATGCCGGGGAGGGTGAACGTCCCTGAGTGGATTTCCATGACGGGCTGTGCGATCAACCCGGCCTTTGCCGCCGCTGCGATCACGCTCTGCAGGTTCGACGGCAGGTTCACCTCCCCCATGCCTTTGAGCCATCTCTGAACTTCCAATCCTGCATCGTAAGGGCAGGGGTCAAGCGGATAGCCTTGCGAAATGAAATTGCCATGCTCATCTTTGGCCTGGACGATTCGCAGGGACGAAGCGGTTTCCCAGTTCTCGTCGAACACGAGTTCGCAGACCTCCGGATCATCGTTGACGAACCGGTCGTGCAGCATGGCGGCCAACTCCTTTTCGGTCGTGCCATCTGGGACTTCCATGACAAGGTAGGCGTAGGCCGAAAGATCCTGGCCCAACTCGATTCTCAATTTCATGTGTTTCTCCTTGAAAAGCTCGCGAAATGCGAGGTTCGGAGAAGTTGCGCCGGCGTGACCCAATAAAAAAAGCCACCCGCAGAACGGGTGGCTTTTACTCTTAAGCTAGTCGTTAAGCGGCACCAATCCACTCCGCGAAAGACAAAGTGCTGTCTGCCCGCAGGTAGTCACGATACCGCTGCTGTGAGCGCGTCATCTTGCGAATCACGCCCATTTCCAAATACTCTACGTTGTCAGTCGGGTGTACGTTGCACACAACACCAGGCTTATCACAGTCGAGGTTCACGCCGATGTAGTGGCCACGATCCTCGGCGATGATTCCAGGCGTTCCTCCAACAACAACACGCCGGCCGATCTCGGCGGGCACTCCGTAGTGTTCCTTCACGTATTCGCAAGCCATTAGTTCCTCCTCATCAAGAGCCGAATATCGTTCATCCCAGCGACCGCGCATCCTCGAAACGCACAATCAAGTGCCGCGAAGGGTTGGTCTCGCCATGCTCTCGAATCAGATAGCACGCTGCATCGTACTCACAGATACCCGTGATCTCGCCTTCGGTGGTCATTGTCCCAACGGGAAGGGGCGGCTGGATGTTGTGTTCCTTCGCCCAGGCCATGCAAGCTGCACGGTGAATCGAGCGAACTTCATCATCCATGCAATCGAGCGCATCCACGTCCATCACAGAGATATCCCAGTAGCAGCGAGATTCCAGTTCCTTCGCCAACTTGTATCCATCCATGTGAAGGCCGTAGACCTTCGCCAGGTCGGCAACCTGGCTGTGATCCCACCCGTTATCAGTAGCGAGCTTTTGTGCGGCCTGCACGATCATTTCCTGCGTTACCTTCGGTCGTTCCATGTTCATCTCCTGTAGTGCCGCACAGATGCGCGGCTTCAATTCAGTTGCTCGGGCGCACCCAAATAAAAGCCACCCGCTGAACGGGTGGCTTGAAGTTGCGGAGTACCGCCGCGCGCCATGGCAAACGCAGTTTCAATCGTCGTCACCCGCTGTCGAAGGTTTCGCGTCCTGACCGAAGTACCATTGCGGCCCCGGTAACGTGTTCACTACCCAGTCACTCACCGTTCCGGCCGCTCGCGGCGCAACAAGTGCGAGTAGCCAACAGAGCGCAAGCAATAGCAGCTCTCCAGTGGTGCCGAGAGGAAGCAACAGCAACCGCGCCCGCCTCATTTCAGCTTTCCTCCCGCGCAACAGGCTGGGCAGCGTCATAGACACCGATCGCCCATTCGAGCGCGTGGCAGCACCACAGGAAGCGGTGCGTGTACTCCTTGCAGCCGTGCCCCCAATCCACAAACTCGAACGAGTCGTAGCGAAAATCTCGCAGCGCCAGGAACACGCCATGTTCGCCCTCGTCCCCCAGTCTGTCGAGAATATCGCTCTCGATCTCGGCCCAAAGTGCGGTCTTGCGGGCTTCAGTCCAGTCTTCGTCGTCGCTGGTGGCGTCATCGAAGTAGTCCTTCACAGCAGCGCGGAAGGCCTCGGCACTAAACTCCTCGAATCCGCCGCCTTTGTCAGTCGCTTCCAGCTTCTCAGCCCAATACCGCAGATCGATTCGGTACTCGGGTCGCCCCGCGTCGCGGCGGAAGAACTCGAACATGTCGT
>NCIF01000108.1 GCA_002256785.1 Hydrogenophilales bacterium 17-61-9 | reverse complement strand
TTTTCTTCGCCGCGATTGTTTACGCCAAGCGTAGCGCGCCGTCGCGGCCTGTTCAATAAGGTCTGTCCACAACCGGAAAGGCCTGGTTTGCTGCTCGCGTTACAAAGCGGGCTCTGCTTGCGGTCGCTGTGAAGAAGCTGATCACTGTGAACACAGCGCATGGTCTGGTTCCCAACGACGCGACCCCTGAAAATCACTTTTCGACCGACGGAAATTGTTCAGGTAGCAGGATGGCAACGACTCGGAAGGCGCCTGAAAGCTCAACGATGACGGCGCCTATAACCGGCTCCTGGCCACGGGCAAAACAGCGCTGAAGTGAATTAAGTTTGTGAACGGCAAGGATTTCCAGGCGCATGCTCGCGCCAGCGAGCCTGTCTCAGCCATGGCCCCCGGCCCTCCCCCATCGAGGGAAGAGCGCTTCTGACTTACACCTGCGGGTGCGCGCGTTCGTTTTTGTTGTGGAGCTTGTTCAGTGCGTGCAAATAGGCTTTGGCCGAGGCCACCACGATATCGGTATCGGCGCCCTGCCCGTTAACCACGCGCCCTTCATGCGTCAGCCGCACCGTCACTTCGCCCTGGGCATCGGTGCCGCTGGTGATGTTGTTGACCGAATACAGCAGCAGATCGGCACCGCTGTTGACCACCGATTCGAGCGCCTTGAAAGTCGCATCGACCGGGCCGGAGCCAGTGCCGCTGGCCTGCCTGTCGGCGCCCTCATCGGTAAAGACAAGCTGTGCGTGCGGCGTCACGCCGGTTTCAGAACACACCTTCATCGACACCAATTTAAAGCGCTCGTGTTCAGCCGCATAGCCTTCGCCGGAAACCAGCGCCTGCAGATCTTCGTCGAAAATTTCGCGTTTCTTGTCGGCCAGATCCTTGAAACTGGCGAACGCGGAATTGAAAGCCTCTTCGCTTTCCAGCACGATGCCCAGTTCGGCCAGCTTGGTCTTGAAGGCATTGCGGCCCGACAGCTTGCCCAGCGTGAGCCGGTTGGCGTGCCAGCCGACGTCTTCGGCGCGCATGATTTCGTAGGTCTCGCGATGCTTCAGTACGCCGTCCTGGTGAATGCCCGATTCGTGGGCAAACGCATTGGCGCCGACGATGGCCTTGTTCGGCTGTACCGGATAGCCGGTAATGGTCGAAACCAGTTTGGATGCCGGCACGATCTGCGTCGCGTCGATGCGGGTGTCGCAACTGAACACGTCGCGGCGGGTGCGCACCGCCATCACGATCTCCTCCAGCGAGGCGTTGCCGGCGCGTTCGCCGAGGCCGTTGATGGTGCACTCGACCTGGCGCGCGCCGTTCATCACGGCGGCAAGCGAGTTGGCAACCGCCATGCCGAGGTCGTTGTGGCAATGCGTCGACCAGATCACCTTGTCTGAATTCGGCACCTGCCCGATCAGCTGCTTCATGCGCTCGCCCCATAAGGCAGGAATGCTGTAGCCGACGGTGTCGGGCACGTTGATGGTTTTGGCGCCCGCCTTGATCACCTCGTCGAATATCCGAACCAGGAAATCCATTTCCGAACGCACCGCATCCTCGGCCGAAAATTCGACGTCGTCGGTGTATTCGAGCGCAAGCCTGACCGCCTTGATCGCCGCTTCGACCACCTGGTCCGGCTGCATCCGCAGCTTTTTTTCCATGTGGATGGGGCTGGTGGCGATGAAGGTGTGGATGCGTCCCGATTTTGCCGGCTTGATTGCGCCGCCCGCGGCGTGAATGTCGCGCTCGTTGGCACGCGCCAGCGAACAAACGGTCGAGCCCTGGATCGTCTCGGCAATGGCTTTAATAGCATCGGCATCACCGGGACTGGCTGCGGCAAAGCCGGCCTCGATCACATCGACGCCCAGCTTTTCCAGCTGGCGCGCAATGCGCAATTTCTCGTCTTTGCTCATCGATGCGCCGGGGCTTTGCTCGCCGTCGCGCAAGGTCGTATCAAAAATAAACAAACGGTCGTTCATGGCTGGCTCCATGGAAGGTCAGGGCCGATTTCGATGTCGTCTCGGGCCGACGCATTATAAAGGCGTTGCCGCGTGAAACTGGCGGCGCAGGGTACTGCAAGGGGGGGGATTTAATATGCGCGCGCAGAGCGCAGCAGCAGACTGCCGAACAGAATGTTCGACAGACAGAGGAGGAGCACGGACGGATGCGACTGTCTGGACATGATCCGGATTCTATCTATTTTTCGTCGCGCTGCAAGGGGGCTGCCGTATTTCCCGGCTGATTGCGATGCGCGACTCGCCACAATGCATCGGCATATCCCGACACGCCATACAGCACAAACGCGCCAAACAGCACTTCGGGCGGGCTGGTCGACACCAGAACGAAAGCCAGCACGATCAACAAAATAGCGAAGAATGGGACGCTCTTGCGCAGGTTGATTTCCTTGCCGCTGTAATAGCGGAAGTTGCTGACCATGGTGAGCCCGGCAAGCAATGCGATCGCCGCCGCCAGCCAGCGCACGTCCTCGCCCGCTACGTCGTATTCGGCCATCACCCAGACAAAGCCGGCAATCAATGCTGCTGCTGCCGGACTGGGCAAGCCTTGAAAATAACGCTTGTCAGTCACGGTTTCGTGCTGCGTGTTGAAGCGCGCCAAACGCAAAGCCGCACCCGAACAGTAGACAAACGCTGCGATCCAACCCAGTTTCCCCATGCCCTGCAAGGCAAACTCGTAGATCACCAGCGCAGGCGCCACGCCAAACGACACCATGTCGGAAAGGCTGTCGTACTCGGCGCCAAATGCACTTTGCGTATGGGTCATGCGCGCAACCCGGCCATCGAGACCGTCGAGCACCATGGCGATGAAAATGGCCACTGCGGCGTGCTCGAAACGGCCGTTCATGGCCTGCACCACGGCATAAAAACCGGCAAACAATGCGCCCGTGGTGAGCAGGTTAGGCAGCAGATAAATGCCGCGATCCCGCATCCGTGGGCGCTTGATTTCTTTTTTGCCGTGGTTGAATTCGAGCATGGTGTGTGTCGGCTACCAGCGAGCCAGTATGGTACGCCCGCCGGTAACCTTTTGCCCAATCGAGACTTCCGCCCGCGCTGTCGTCGGCAGATAAACGTCCACCCGCGAGCCAAACCGGATGAAACCGTAGCGCTGGCCGCGCACCAGTTTGTCGCCCGTGCGCACGTAACACAGGATGCGTCGCGCAATCAGCCCGGCGATTTGCACCGAGGTGATATCGCCGCGCGCGGTCTGTATCCACAACGCATTGCGTTCGTTTTCAGTCGATGCCTTGTCGAGGTCGGCATTCACAAAACTGCCGGGCGTATACCAGCAGCCCTTGATCTCGCCGTCGACCGGACTCTTGTTGGAATGCACATTGAACACGTTCATGAACACGCTGATTTTCAGCGCCTCGCGCTCCAGATATTCATCGCGGACCTTTTCCACCGCGACGATGCGCCCATCTGCCGGCGAGATCACCGCGTCGGCATCGGCCGGCGGCACACGCGCCGGATCACGAAAAAACTGCAGCGCGAAAACCGCCCAGATCCAGAACGGGGTCGACCACCAGCCGATCAACCAGGTTGCGATCAAGGCGGCTGCAAACGCGGCCAGGAGAACCAGCCAGCCCTCGCGGGCGATAAGGGGATGTGTCATTTCAGGGATCAGGATTCAGGGGTCAGGATTCAGGGGGCGGAATGCAGGAGACAGCGCGGCGCAGCCGCACAAAACCCCCTGGCCCCTGAATCCCGACCCCTGATCCCTATCAGTTCTTCGATTGATCGACCAGCTTGTTCTTGCTGATCCATGGCATCATCGCGCGCAGCTTGGCGCCGACGACTTCGATCGGATGCTCGGCGTTGAGGCGGCGGCGAGCGGTCATCTCGGGGTAGTTGGTGCGGCCTTCGAGGATGAACTGCTTGGCGTAGTTGCCGTTCTGGATATTGTCCAGGCATTCCTTCATCGCCGCTTTGGATTGCGCATTGATGATCTTGGGACCGGTCACATACTCGCCATATTCCGCGTTGTTGGAGATCGAGTAGTTCATGTTGGCGATGCCGCCTTCGTACATCAGGTCGACAATCAGTTTCAGTTCGTGCAGACACTCGAAGTAAGCCATTTCCGGCGCGTAACCGGCTTCGGTCAGGGTTTCGAATCCGGCTTTCACCAGGTCGACGCAGCCGCCGCACAGCACGGCCTGCTCGCCGAACAGGTCGGTTTCGGTTTCTTCGCGGAACGAAGTTTCAATCACGCCGCCCTTGGTGCCGCCGTTGGCGCAGGAGTAGGACAGCGCCAGGTCGCGCGCCTTGCCGGACTTGTCCTGGAACACCGCGATCAGAGACGGCACGCCGCCGCCCTGGGTGTAAGTGGAGCGCACCAGATGGCCGGGGCCCTTGGGGGCGATCATGACGACATCGAGGTCGGCGCGCGGGGTGATCTGGTTGTAGTGCACATTGAAACCATGAGCGAAGGCCAGGGTCGCGCCCTTTTTCAGGTTGGGCTCGATCTCCTCATGGTAAACCGCTGCCATCAACTCATCGGGCAACAGGATCATCACGAAATCGGCGGCTTTCACGGCTTCGCCGATTTCCTTCACATCCAGCTTGGCCTTCTTGGCCTTGTCCCATGAAGCGCCGCCCTTGCGCAGGCCAACGACAACCTTGACGCCGGAATCGTTCAGATTATTGGCATGTGCATGGCCTTGCGAACCGTAGCCGATGATGGCGACCTTGCGCTTCTTGATCAGAGAAAGGTCGGCATCCTTGTCGTAAAATACTTTCATGGTGAATTCCCAAACAAATAAAAAAAGTGGCTAAAAAATCAGACTTTGAGACTGCGATCGCCGCGTCCGATTCCAGACGCGCCAGTGCGCACAGTTTCGATGATGGAGGCGGCATCGATTGCCCCCAGAAATGCGTCGAGCTTGGACCCCGCGCCGGTCAATTCAATCGTGTAGGTGGCGTCGGTGACGTCGATGATGCGGCCACGAAATATATCGGACGTACGTTTCATCTCGTCGCGTCCCGCGCCCACCGCCTTAACCTTCACCAGCATCAGCTCGCGCTCGATGTGGCTGCCTTCGGTCAGATCCATCACCTTGATCACGTCAACCAGCTTGTTTAACTGCTTGGTGATCTGTTCGATGATTTCTTCCGAGCCGATCGTAACGATGGTCATGCGCGACAGGGTGGCGTCTTCGGTCGGCGCAACCGTGAGCGATTCGATGTTATAGGCCCGCGCGGAGAACAAGCCCGCAACGCGCGACAACGCGCCCGCTTCGTTTTCCATCAACAATGAAATGATATGGCGCATCGTTAAAGTTCCTCCGCCAGAATCATCTCGGACAAGCCTTTTCCGCCTTCCACCATGGGGAAAACGTTTTCGGTCTGATCGGTCTGGAAGTCCATGAACACCAGACGGTCTTTCAATGCCGGCGAGAAGGCTTCCTTCAGCGCGGCTTCGACGTCCTCGGGCTTGTCGATGCGCATGCCGATATGGCCATAGGCTTCGGCCAGTTTCACGAAGTCGGGCAGCGATTCCATGTACGACTCGGCGTAACGGCTGCCGTAGAAAAACTCCTGCCACTGCCGCACCATGCCCATGTAACGGTTATTCAGCGTGACGACCTTGACCGGGATGCGGTACTGCTTGCAGGTGGAAAGCTCCTGGATGCACATCTGGATCGAGGATTCGCCGGTGATGCAGGCGACCTGCGCGTCGGGATGCGCCAGCTGCACGCCCATGGCATATGGCAAGCCGACGCCCATGGTGCCCAAGCCGCCGGAATTGATCCAGCGCCGCGGCTTGTCGAACTTGTAGTACTGCGCCGCCCACATCTGGTGCTGGCCGACGTCGGAAGTCACGAAGGCGTCGCCCCGGGTCACTTCCCACAGCTTTTCGACCACGTATTGCGGCTTGATGATGGCGCCATTCTGGTTGTACTTCAGGCAGTTCTTCGAGCGCCACAATTCGATCTGCGTCCACCATGAATTCAACGCAGCCGCATCGGGCTTTTCCCTGGCCTGCTTCAGCAGGACCAGCATATCCGTCAGCACGTTCTGCACGTCGCCGACGATGGGCACATCGACCCTGACGCGCTTGGAAATCGAGGAGGGATCGACATCGATATGAATGATGCGGCGTTGCTCGCGCGCAAAATGCGCGGGGTTGCCGATCACGCGATCGTCAAAACGCGCACCCACGGCCAGCAGCACATCGCAATGCTGCATCGCCATGTTGGCTTCGTAGGTGCCGTGCATCCCCAGCATGCCGAGGTTCTGTCTGTCGGTGGCGGGATGTCCGCCCAGGCCCATCAACGTGTTGGTGACGGGGAAGCCCAGCAAACGCGCCAGCTCGATCAATTGTTCGGCGGCATTGCCCAGCACCACGCCGCCGCCGGCGTAAATCATCGGGCGCTCGGCTTCGAGCAGCATCTGCACAGCGCGCTTCATCTGTCCGCTATGGCCCTTGACCACCGGGCTGTAAGAGCGCATTTCGACCGTGGCCGGGTAGACGAAATCCGTGAGGTGCGCCGTCACGTCCTTGGGCACGTCGACCACGACGGGACCGGGGCGACCGGTGGCGGCAATAATGAACGCCTTCTTCATCGTCACCGCCAGATCCTTGACGTCCTTGACGAGAAAGTTGTGCTTGACGCAGGGACGCGTGATGCCGACGGTATCCACTTCCTGGAACGCATCCAGCCCGATCGCCGGGGTCGGCACCTGGCCGGTGACGATGACAATGGGAATGGAATCCATATAGGCGGTGGCAATTCCGGTCACGGCATTGGTTACGCCAGGGCCCGAGGTCACCAGCGCCACGCCGACTCGACCGGTAGAACGCGCGTAGGCATCGGCCGCGTGTACGGCAGCCTGCTCATGGCGCACCAGCACGTGCTTGAATTTGTTCTGCTTGAAGATCTCGTCGTAGATGTTGAGCACGGCTCCGCCGGGATAGCCGAATACAAACTCGACCCCCTCTTCAGCCAGACAACGTACAACGATCTCGGCGCCCGTGGCTTCCATAAACTGGCAATAAATCAATTCGTTGGTGAACCCGTGAGGGTAATCGTTTTGACCTGATTCGGTCAAGAAAACCTGCTATAGCGGTTATCCGGCGGGGTTTTTCACCCCGGCGCCGGGAATCCGGTCCATGCGGCGCCAACAAAAACCCCTCCGCGCACGGAGGGGCTGGTTTCCCGCATGGGCCGCTTCAAGCGGAATCGCGGCGGAGCCGACCGCCCGCTTGCCTATTCGTGCGCAGCCTCGCTCAGCGCCTTGATCAGCGGGTTCAGCGATCCCTGCGCATTTTCGACCAGGCACACCATATTGCCCACGCTGCATACCGTCATGGTTTCACCCTGCACGACCCACCCCTGCGAAGGCGACCAGCCGCGCATCTGCGAAAACAGGGACAAGAGATCGGTATTGCTCGACACCATGCGGCGATACCACTGGGCAAACTTCGCCAGGCGTTCCATCAGCTCCTGCGGCAATATGCCTTCCGCCTCCATGAGCACGCCGTCGTCGCGGAAGCGGCACACCGCGGTTACGCCATCGAGCACGAGTATTTTTTTCAATGACATACGCGCTCCTCAACCTGCCTGCACGGCTTTGAACGAAGCTTCATAATCAATATCGCGATTGCGAACGACAACGCCGCAATTGCCATTGACGACCACCGACCACTCCAGGCCCACCACTGAAAACCCCTTGATCGGCTGAAAGCCGGTCTGACCGGTCACCGCCTCCCAACCGCGGGCTTCCATGCTGGCAATGGCCAGATTGGCGACGCACGAGCGGGCCAGCAAATCGAGCACCTGCGGCGTCAATTCGGTTCCCTCGCGCAACACATGCGATTGCAGTTCGCCTTTGTCGGAATAGGTAAACGCAGCCAGCGCACCCGGTAAATCCATCATCTTGTCCAAGTTCATGCTCTCTCCCCTTTTTATGTATTCGATTTCAGTACAAGGCTTCCCGGGTATCGCCGCCCAGTCTGGCATACAGGTTGACCAGCAGGTCATCCTGCACATCGCCCACCTTGGCCCGCATGATGGTCATGACATCGTTCAGCAGTTCATCGCGATTTTCGATGAAGGAAAAATAATTGCCGACTGCGCACACCGTGATCCGGTCGCCCCGCACGATCCAGCCCTGCACCGGGCGACAGCCGCAGTTCTCGGCGAAGGAGTCGAAAATCTCGGATTGCATGTTGACCGACAGCGTGTTGCCGCGGCACAAAATGGACGCCATGCGCGCAAATTCGTCGCTAAGCGCGCCCTCATACGAGAAACGGTCGCCACGGTAGGCATATTCACCCGCGGCGATAACGCCGGGAATGGACATGAGTTGCTTTACGATATGCATCGAGTCCCCTCCTTGATTTTTGATTATGTCGGCGCGTGCTGTGGCATATTGCCGCGCCAAGCTGCAATATAGAGCCACCATGCAAGACAACGCAATAGCCCTTACTCCCGCCCCCCTCCTGTCCCGCTTCGCGGCGATGGTCTACGAATCGCTTTTGGTGACCGCAGTGGTGTTCGTCGCGTCCTTCATCATCATGCCCATCATTGGGGACATGCGCGCGCCGTGGCAGCGGCATCTTTTCCAGGCATACATTCTGGGTGTGCTGTTCGCCTACTTCAGTGCATTCTGGCTGCGGAGCGGACAAACCCTGGCAATGAAAACCTGGCGCATCCGTCTGCTCCAGGAAAATGGCGACGCCCTGGTTTTCAGGCAGGCCGCGCTGCGTTTTGCAGTCGCCTCGCTGGGCTTGATGCTGGCCGGGATCGGTTTCTGGTGGGCATTTTTCGACCGCGACAAACAGTTTCTTCATGACCGGCTTGCCGGCACCCGCCTGACACGCGTGCCACGCAAGCGTGAAAAATGAGCTGGCTCGATTACGTACAAAACCGTTTGCGGGAAATGCAGCCCGCCAGCGTCTATGCGCTTGAAGCAAGCGCCTTCCAGCTGGTTACCCGGACCCTGCCCAAAACGCCGGTCAATACGCCGGGCGACGCGTCAGGCTCACCCTTCACGCTTGCGGTGGGCG
>NCIF01000107.1 GCA_002256785.1 Hydrogenophilales bacterium 17-61-9 | reverse complement strand
AACTGAATACTGACTCTTGACATGACAGACACCGACGAATTCGATCGCTACTACGATGGTTTGCTTTACAGCGTGATGCGCTGGGACCAGTTGACGGCATTCTGGAAAAAAATCGATGCTGATGCGGGTTGGTATCTCTACGCGGTCGGGCAGGATGCGCCCGATGCGCCTTCAACTGGCGAAAAGGTGCAGCAGTTTACGCGCGAGATGGATGAATTGTTGCGGCGCGAGCACCATGAAGACTACTGCGCGATTGTCTATGCCGATGATCTGGAGGCGCCCAACTTCATCAAAATATATGACCCCAGCCACCTGGGCAGTTCGTGCGGCTCCAGCGCCACCAAGTCAGCCGTGCTGCCGGGCTGGCTGATGAGCCGGACGCAGCCACGCGAACTTGAAATGCGCGGCATGGTGACCGGCCAGCGAAAACGCTGGTGGCAGGCTTTTTTGGGTACTGCAGCATAAAAAAACCGCGCCCGAGAGCGCGGTTTTTTGTGGCCAGAAAGAATTACTTCTTGGCGGGTGCTGCGGGTGTTGCTGGCGTAGCCGGAGCAGCGGCAGCTGCTTCAGCTTTTTTAGCATCAGCCTTGGCAGGCTTCTTTTCCGACGCAGCGGCGGGCTTTTCAGCGGCAGCAGCGGTAGCGGCGACTGCAGCAGGCGCTGCCGCAGCGGGTGCTGCCTTGGTTGCATCCGCTGCAATAGCGGACATGCTGAAAGCGCCAACAATCGTTGCGGCGACCAAGGAAGACATCAGTTTGCTCATTAATTTCTCCAGTGTTATCAAGTGAGTTGTTATGCACCCACCGATTGCAAGTGCATAGCGCGCACTATGCTGCGTGAAACTTACACGAACCTTACGAATTTGAGCTTGCAACATTATTTCTGGCCCGCGTTAAAAGCGGTAAAGCAATACCGGCCGGATTAAAACCGGGCGACTTGGGTGCGCTGGCAACGCCGGGAGCTGGGGCGTGCGGCAGTATGGTTCATAAAACGATTAAACGAGATGATGCATCCGCGGATTGCACGTGCAGGGTGCGTGCCATGCGAAGCCGTGCTTGTGTGAACCTTGCGCATCCCGCCCTGATACTCATCATTCAGGTATGTTTGACTGACTGAACCGGCATTCTTTATGCCAGACTTTGAATATGAAAATATTGCTTGTTGAAGATGATCCGACGCTCGGCGAGGCCGTTGTATTGGCGATCCGGCAGGCTGGCTTTACTGTTGACTGGACTCGCGACGGGGTGCAGGCCGAGACCGCGCTAAGCGGATTTTCCTACGATGCCGCCCTGCTTGATCTGGGACTCCCCAGGCGCGAAGGGCTCGAGGTGTTGCGTAACTTGCGCAAGCGGGGCAAGACCCTGCCCGTCATGATCCTGACCGCCCGCGATACGGTGGAAGACCGGGTTCGGGGCCTGGATGCGGGGGCGGACGATTATCTGCTCAAGCCGTTTTCAGTGGATGAGTTGCTTGCACGCCTGCGGGCATTGTTGCGGCGTGCGCATGGCGTGGCTGACACCCAGATTCGTATGGGGCGGCTGCGCTTTGATAGCGTCAAGCGGCAAGCCCGCGTGGGTGAATCATCCCTGGTTTTGTCCGCGCGCGAAGTGGAAGTGCTCGAAATCCTGCTGCATCACGCCGGGCGTGTGGCCGCCAAGGAAGCCATTGCGGACCGGTTGGCGGGTTGGGACGAAGGCGTAGGCGAGAATGCGGTTGAAGTCTATATACACCGGCTGCGGCGCAAACTGGAGGGGTCCGGCGTAGGTATCCGGACCTTGCGAGGCTTGGGCTATTTGCTGGAAATCGTAAGCTGAGCATGGGAAACGCCAACAGCCTGCGCAAACAACTGATTGTTCGAATGCTGCTTGTCATGCTGCCGCTGTTTATCCTGTTGTGGGTCATGGCGCATTTATCCAGCCAGTATTTGATCGATGCGGCTTTCGATCGCTCGTTGGCGCGGCGAACGTATGCGCTGGCGGACCGGGTGGAAGTCGTTCACGGACGGGCACATGTCGATATTTCGGTTGCAGCGCGTGAAATCCTCGCATTCGACCAGGAGGATCTATTGTTTCATCGTGTGATGGATCCGCAGTCCCGCGTGATCGAGGGCGATCCCAGCATGCCCCCGCTTCCTGGAAGGCGAGGTCTGAAGCCAGGAAAGCTGATCGTGTACGACGGCATGAAAGACGGTGAAAAAGTCAGGGTTGCAGCGTATGCGCTCTCGCTCAAGGGCATCCGTACGAAGGGCGCGGTTCTGATTCAAGTCGGTGAAACGCTATCGCGCCGCTCGGCCATGGCGGACCGCGCCACGCTCGCCATTGTGATACCCATGCTGTTGATGATGCTGACAGCGGCGGCAGCGATTGCCTATGGAGTCGGTCAGGGGCTGCTCCCTTTGAGCCGGCTGCGCGATCGCCTGTCGGCGCGGGAAGCGCTCGACCCGAGTCCGGTGCCATTGGATGGCACACCAACGGAGTTGCGCCCCTTTCTGGATGAAATCAATTCCTTGCTGTTGCGCTTGTCGGAAGCGGTTGATGCGCAGTCGCGTTTTGTTTCGGATGCCGCGCATCAACTTCGCACCCCGCTTGCAGGAATCCGCGCCCAGGCAGAGGCCGCCCTGGTGAATGCGCAGCCTGACGATGCGCAACACGCATTGGCACGTATTGCACAGTCGACCCGGACCATGGGAGAACTGCTCCAGAAGCTGCTCATTCTGGCGCGTGTTGATGCTGCTGAAAACACCCTGCGTCTGGTTTCCCTGGATGGGATGGCGTTGGTGAAGGCGGTTGCACGTGAATGGGTTCCGCAGGCGCTGTCAAAAGGGGTGGAGATCGACTTTGAAGCAACGGACAGTGGCGCGCCGCTGGCGGGTGACGCCCAGTTGTTGCGGGAGATGCTGGCTAACCTGATCGACAATGCCCTGCGTTATGGCGGGACGCGTATTTCGTTGACGGTACAGCGCACGGAACAGGGCGTAACGTGGTGCGTGGCTGATAATGGCCCTGGTATTCCTGCGTCGCAGCGTACCGCCGTGTTCCTGCCATTTTTCAGGCTGTCGGGTGGCGTGGACGGCGCGGGTTTGGGGTTGACCATCGTGCAGCGCATTGCGAATTTGCATGGTGCGCGGGTGCGGCTGGATGCGGAAAGCGGCAACACAGGATTACGCGTCTGTGTGGATTTCCCGGTGATGGCGACTTGACGCCCAATAAAAAAACCGCGCCGATCGGCGCGGTTTTTCGCGGATGTTGCTGAATTTAACCGGCGTTTTCCGGCGTGTCGTTGTCGTTCGCGACTGGAGTGGGCGCAGCAGGCGCGGGCTCTTCCAGCAGTGCTTTCATCGACAAACGCAAACGGCCTTTCTCGTCGGCTTCCAGTATTTTCACCTTCACGATCTGGCCTTCTTTCAGGTGGTCGCCAATGGCGTTGACGCGCTCGTGGGCGATCTGGGAAATGTGCAGCAGGCCGTCGCGGCCCGGCAGCACGTTGACGATCGCGCCGAAGTCCAGCAGCTTGATGACCGGACCTTCGTACACCTTGCCGACTTCGACTTCTGCGGTGATTTCCTCGATGCGTTTTTTGGCGAGTTCGCCCGCTTCGATACTGGTGCAGGCGATCTTCACGCTGCCGTCTTCCTGGATGTCGATCTGGGTGCCGGTTTCTTCGGTCAGCTCGCGGATGACGGCGCCGCCCTTGCCGATGACGTCGCGGATTTTTTCCGGGTTGATTTTCATCGCGATGATGCGCGGTGCGTAGGCCGACATTTCATGGGTTTCGGAGACCGAGGCCTTCATGATGTCGAGGATGTGCAGGCGGCCTTCCTTCGCCTGTGTCAGCGCGGCCTGCATGATTTCCCGGGTGATGCCCTTGATTTTGATGTCCATCTGCAGCGCGGTGACGCCTTTTTCGGTGCCCGCGACCTTGAAGTCCATGTCGCCGAGGTGATCTTCGTCGCCGAGGATGTCGGTCAGCACGGCAAAGCGGTTGCCTTCCTTGATCAGACCCATGGCAATGCCCGCGACGTGCGCCTTCAGCGGTGCGCCGGCGTCCATCAGCGACAGGCAACCGCCGCACACCGAGGCCATCGACGACGAGCCGTTGGACTCGGTGATCTCGGATACGACGCGCATGGTGTAGCCGAATTCTTCCTTGGCGGGCAGCACCGCCATCAGCGCGCGCTTGGCGAGGCGGCCATGGCCGATTTCGCGGCGCTTGGGCATCCCGACACGACCGGTTTCGCCGGTGGCGAAGGGGGGCATGTTGTAGTGCAGCATGAAGCGGTCGTGATACGAACCTTCGAGCGCATCGATGGTCTGCTCGTCGCGGCCGGTGCCGAGCGTGGTGACCACCAGCGCCTGGGTTTCGCCACGGGTGAACAGGGCGGAACCGTGGGTGCGCGGCAGCACGCCGGTGCGGATGGTGATCGGGCGCACGGTGCGGGTGTCGCGGCCGTCGATGCGCGGCTGGCCGGACAGGATGCGGTTGCGCACCACGCCGGCTTCCAGGCGGTGAAACGCGTCCTTGACGTGATTCTGCGCAACGGTGTCCATGCCGGGATTGAGCAGTTCGGCGTAAGCTTTGCTGCGCACTTCGTCCACGGCCGTGGTGCGGGCCTGTTTCTGCTTGATGTTGTAAGCCTGCTGCAGGCCGTCTTCGGCCAGCGCCTTCAGGCGCTCGAGCATCGCGGTATCTTCGGCCTGCGGCGCCCAGTCCCATACATCGGCGCCGGCTTCGTCGGTCAGTTCGTTGATCGCGTCGATCGCGGCCTGAAACTGCTGGTGGCCGAACATGACCGCACCCAGCATGATGTCTTCGGGCAATTCCATCGCCTCGGACTCGACCATCAGCACAGCGGTTTCGGTGCCGGCGACCACCAGATCGAGCACCGAATCCTTAAGCTCGGAGTGGGTCGGGTTGAGGACGTATTCGCCGTTGATGAAGCCGACGCGCGCGGCGCCCACCGGGCCGTCAAACGGCAGGCCGGACAAGGACAGCGCGGCGGAAGCGCCGATCAGTGCGGGAATGTCGGCGTTGACTTCGGGGTTGGACGAGATCACCGTGGCGATGATCTGCACTTCGTTGAAGAAGCCTTCGGGGAACAGCGGACGGATGGGGCGGTCGATCAGGCGGCACACCAGAATCTCGCCTTCGGACGGACGGCTTTCGCGCTTGAGGAAGCCGCCGGGAATGCGGCCGGCGGCGTAGGTTTTTTCCTGATAGTCGACGGTCAGCGGGAAGAAATCCTGGCCGGGCTTGACTTCGTTCTTGGCCACGACGGTGACCAGCACCACGGTGTCATCCATGTTGACGATGACGGCGCCGGAGGCCTGGCGGGCGATTTCGCCGGTTTCCAGGGTGACCTGATGACGGCCGAAAGTGAAAGTTTTCTTGATAGCGCTCACACGAGTTCCTTTCAAAACAAAAACGCCCCGCGAGTGCGGGGCGTGAGAAATTCAGGGGGTAATACGTCCCGTCCACTGTTTTGATATAACCAGCCCCGAACCGGCCAGTGCCGGCGCAGCCATCAAAATGCAGCCAGCGGGGTGCCGGATCATCACAGTGGTTCGGTCGGGTTTACTTGCGCAGACCGAGGCGTTCGATCAGGGTCTTGTACCCTTCGAGGTGGGTGCGCTTGAGGTAATCCAGCAGCTTGCGGCGACGGCTCACCATGCGCAGCAGACCGCGGCGCGAGTGGTGGTCTTTCATGTTGGCCTTGAAGTGGCCGGTCAGGTCATTGATGCGGGCCGTCAGCAGGGCAACCTGCACTTCGGGGGAGCCGGTGTCGGCGGCGGCACGTTGAAAATCCTGGACGACTTGCGCTTTTTGCGCGGCGGTAACAGCCATGGTGTACTCCTTCTAAATCGCGTGGCCTGCGGCTGGGCGGGACACGTTCGGGGGAAATCGCGTATTTTACGCTGAAAAGGCGGGTTGACTCAAGCTTGTTGTGTGTTGGTCAGGCGGCGCGGCGCCAGCTGGCCGGTATCCGCATGGGCGAGGCCAAGAAAACGGTTTGCGGCCGTATATACACGCACCAGGCCTGGGGTCGTGCCTGAATGGCTGACGCTGCGGCCCTGGCACAGGGCCGCAGCGTCAGCCGCGTCAAGTTGCAGCGCAGGCAGATGCGCCACCAGATAATCCGCCGGTTGCAGCCAGGTTTGGCGCTGGCTGACTTCGAGCGCGTCCAGATCGGCCAGCGAGTGGGCCTGTTCCAAGCTGAATCCGCCCGCTGCGGTGCGCGTCAATGCGGTGAGGTGCGCGCCGCAGCCGAGCGCCGCGCCGATGTCCTGCGCCAAGGTGCGGATATAGGTGCCGGCCGTGCATTGCACATCCAGCACCACGCGCGGCGGGGCGCATTCGATCATGTCCAGGGAACGGAGGGTCACTTTGCGCGGTGGGCGGTCGATTTCGATGCCGGCGCGGGCGTATTCGTAAAGCGGGCGGCCCTGATGTTTGAGCGCCGAATGCATGGGCGGGATTTGCTCGATTTCGCCCATGAAGCGCGGCAGCACGGCCAGGATGTCGTCGCGGCTGACGTTCACCTCGCGGCTGTCGAGCACGTCGCCTTCCGGGTCGCCGGTTGAGGTGGTCACGCCGAGCTGCATGACCGCACGATAGTGTTTGTCGGCTTCGAGCAGATAGGCTGAAAACTTGGTGGCCTCGCCGAAGCACAGCGGCAGCAGGCCGTCGGCGAACGGGTCGAGGGTGCCGGTGTGGCCCGCCTTTTTGGCGTTGAGCAGCCACTTGGCTTTTTGCAGTGCGGCGTTGGAGGTGATGCCGACCGGCTTGTTCAGCAGCAGCACGCCGTTAATCGGTTCGCGCGCGGGCTTCACTCGTCTTTCGGGTGTTTGGCGTCTTCGGCGATGGCCGATTCGATCAGTTGACTGAGCTGCATGCCACGTTCGACCGAATGGTCATACACGAAGCTGAGCTTGGGCACTACGCGCAACTGCATGCGATGCGACAATTGCGAACGCAGAAAACCGCTGGCGCGCTTGAGGCCTTCCAGGCAGGCTTCATGCTCGGCCTGGCCGCCCAGGGTGGTGAAGAACACCTTGGCGAACTCCATGTCGCGGTTGACCTCCACTTCGGTGATGGTCAGCATGCCGACGCGCGGGTCTTTCACTTCCTGCCGGATCAACTCCGGCAGTTCGCGTTGAATCTGGTCGGCGACGCGGCGGGCACGGGGAAAGTCTTTTGGCATGGTGGTTAGAGGCTAGAGGTTAGAGGCTAGGGGCTAGGGGGAAAGGGCGCGCGGCTAGCCGCGCTCATCCCCTAAATCCTGGCCCCCAGATACTAGATCCCAATTCCTCACAATGAGCGCGCGATTTCCACGATTTCAAATACTTCCAGCTGATCGCCTTCCTGGATGTCGTTGAAGTTCTTCAGACTCAAGCCGCACTCGAAGTTGGCTTTGACTTCCTTGACGTCGTCCTTGAAGCGCTTCAGGGAATCGAGCTCGCCCTGATGGATGACGACGTTGTTGCGCAGCACGCGGACGCCCGCATTGCGTTTCACCATGCCATCGAGCACGTAACAGCCGGCAATGGTGCCGACCTTGGAAATCACGAACACCTGGCGGATTTCAACGGTACCGATCACGGTTTCGCGTTTCTCGGGCGCCAGCATGCCGGACAATGCCGCTTTCACCTCATCCACGGCTTCGTAGATGATGTTGTAGTAGCGCAGGTCGACGCCATTGGCCTCGGCCAGCTTGCGGGCGGATGCATCGGCCCGCACGTTGAAGCCGATCAGCACGGCCTTGGAGGCAAGCGCCAGGTTGACGTCGGATTCGGTGATGGCGCCCACACCGCTGTGGATGATGTTGACCTTGACTTCGTCGGTGGACAGCTTGGCCAGCGCGTGCGCCAGACCTTCGTAAGAGCCCTGCATGTCGGCCTTGAGGATGATGGGCAGATGCTGCACTTCGCCTTCGCCCATCTGGTCGAACATCGACTCCATCTTGGCGGCCTGCTTCTTGGCCAGTTGCACGTCGCGGAACTTGCCCTGACGGAACAGCGCGATTTCGCGCGCCTTGCGCTCGTCCGGCAGCACCATCATGTCTTCGCCGGCACGCGGCACGTCGGACAGACCCTGGATTTCAACCGGGATGGAGGGGCCGGCTTCGTTCACCGTATTGCCTGCCTCGTCGAGCATGGCGCGCACGCGGCCGAAGGCCTGGCCGGCCAGTACCATGTCGCCGCGGCGCAGGGTGCCGGATTGCACCAGCAACGTGGTGACCGGACCCTTGCCCTTGTCGAGGCGGGCTTCGATGACGATGCCCTTTGCCGGGCCTTCGACTGCGGCTTGCAACTCCAGCACTTCGGCCTGCAACAGAATGGCATCAAGCAGACCGTCAATGTTGGTGTTGGCCTTGGCCGACACTTCGACGAACTGGGTGTCGCCGCCCCATTCCTCGGGGGTGACGCCCTGCGCCACCAGTTCCTGGCGAATGCGCTCGGGGCTGGCATCGGGTTTGTCGATCTTGTTTACAGCCACCACCAGCGGCACGCCTGCCGCCTTGGCGTGGTGAATGGCTTCGATGGTTTGCGGCATCACGCCGTCGTCCGCCGCCACCACCAGCACCACGATGTCGGTTGCTTTCGCGCCGCGCGCACGCATGGCGGTAAACGCTTCGTGGCCCGGGGTGTCGAGGAAGGTGATGACGCCTTTTTCGGTTTCGACGTGATACGCGCCGATGTGCTGGGTAATGCCGCCCGCTTCGCCGCTGGCTACGCGGGTACGGCGGATGGTGTCGAGCAGCGAGGTCTTGCCGTGGTCGACGTGACCCATCACGGTGACCACCGGCGGGCGGGCACGCATGACCAGTTCGCCGGTAAATCCGGTATCGATCAGGAAGGCTTCCGGCGTATCCAGCGCGGCCGGCTTGCCGATGTGGCCCATTTCCTCGACCAGAATAATCGCGGTTTCCTGGTCCAGCACCTGGTTGATCGTCACCATGCTGCCCAGCTTCATCAGGGCCTTGATGACCTCGGCGGCCTTGACCGACATCTTGTGGGCAAGCTCGGCGACGGTAATGGTT
>NCIF01000106.1 GCA_002256785.1 Hydrogenophilales bacterium 17-61-9 | reverse complement strand
AGGAGATCCAGGTCTTCCACATCATCCAGGAATCGCTCTACAACATCGCCAAGCACGCCCGCGCGCGCCATGTCGTCATCACCTTCGACCTGGAGAATGGCCAGTACCTCGTCAACGTCGCCGACGACGGCGTGGGCGTGCAAAAGAAAAACGACGAATCATCCACCATGGGCAAGAGCTTCGGCCTCACCATCATGCGCGAACGCGCCGCCAGGTTGAACGGCAAGCTCAGTGTGGAAAGCCGCCCTGCGGGTGGCACCGTAATCCGCCTGGTCTTTCCGCAACACAAACCCGAGCACGCCGCATGAGCCACACCCGCATCATCCTCGTCGACGACCACACCCTGTTCCGCAAAGGCCTCGCCGAACTGCTCGAACAAAGCGGCGAAATCGAAGTCACCGCCTTTACCGGCACGCCCGACGACGTCGCCATGCTGCTGCGCGCGCACCGCCCCGACGTGCTCATTCTCGACCTCAACATGCCGGGCACCGATGGCATCACCCTGATGCAGCAACTACGCAGCGACGGCTTCGAACTGCCGGTGCTCATTCTCACCCTTTCCGAAGCCGAAGACGATCTCGCCCGCGCGCTGCGCGCCGGCGCCAACGGCTATCTGCTCAAAAGCATGGAACCCGACGAAGTGGTCGACGCCATCCTGCGCGCGCAGCGCGGCGAAACCGTCGTCGCCCCCGCCATGACCGCCAAACTCGTCAAGCTCTACGACAAAAAGGACCAGAACGCCGGCTCCCTGCTCGACGCGCTGACCCCGCGCGAACGCGAAATCCTCACCCACCTGTCGCGCGGCGAATCCAACAAGGCCATCGCCCGCACCCTCGACATCAGCCACGACACCGTCAAGCTGCACGTGCGGCATATTCTCGCCAAGCTGAATTTGTCTTCGCGGGTGGAAGCGGCGGTGTTCGCGGTGGAGCATCGGGTCGCGCCGGGGGGGCGCGGCGAGGGGCGGTAGTCACTTTAAATAGCACGTTAAAGCAGGCAGCTTTGATGGAGTGAACATGCGCTACATGGTGGTGATTAAAAAAGGAGCGTCAAGCTACGGTGCATTCGTGCCTGACCTTCCTGGGTGTATTGCCGTTGGTGAAACTGAAACTGAAGCTGTAGTGCTTATTCAGGAAGCGATCCAATTTCACCTGGAAGATTTACAACCCGGTGGGAAGCCCATACCTCAGCCCGTTTCAAAGAGCACTTTCGTTGAAATTGGCTTTGCTGCCTAGCATTGTGATATTGCAAGACCCTGGCATTCTGTTGGTGAATATTCGGGCTAACCCTGTTGGCTCTTCGCGCCATCTTCAGACAAGCCGGATTCGAGTCTGTAACGATTGTCGAGAAGTAAGTTTCGATAGGGAATGTTGCATTGCAAGGCTGACCCCGCTGCTTTCCGATTGGGCAACACGAGTGACACATTTGCACCTTACAAAGGAACGGTCATGAGACTTGCGATCCTTCTCGCTTTGATGCTGTCTTTTTCGGCTCAGGCACAAGTCGAGCGCCGAGATTACAAAATTATCGCTAGCGGCCTGAGTGTGGCGTTTCCAAGTGGTTACGCTTGCGAACCGATTGCATCGCCATTCGCCTCCCCTACGCGTCACGACGGCAGCATGCGCCGAGATGATCGAAACAAAGGACTGCACGGAGGTATTGATCTCAGCCTGGAAATCGGCACGCCGCTACTGGCCATAGCAGATGGCGAAGTCATCGCGCTGGGAAAAGGGGGGGCCTTGGAAGGGATTTATCGCTGGTTGCGGCATACACCCGAAGATACCGGCACGCGCTATTTCATATTCAGCAAATACCAGCACCTTTCTACGCTCCCGACGCTCAAAGTCGGTGAACGCGTCAAGGCTGTCAAGGTCATTGGGCTCTCCGGCGCTACCGGCACAGCCGGAAAGCACTATGGCCCGACCGGCTATCCTCATTTACACCTGTCAACATTCTACGGACCCAGCGACGAGTACGAGATTAAAGGCATGTTTGGCTCGATGGTGCACGGCAAGGACGCCCGCCTGGACGACTCCCTGATCCTTTATCTTGATGGCCTCGACGACTTATCGGCAATACGTAGTCTTACCGATGAACGGAAGACGATTCGCCCGGCCGTGGTCGGTGATGACGGACGCATTCATCCAGAAGGCCGCAAGACGGTTTGGCCGGTGTCGTGCAAAGAGTCGACCAAACGCTGAACGAGTCAACCCGTGCCCAACCCATCATTCCACCGGATCTACACGGCGATGGGGTCTTGCATGCAAAAAGCAAAAAGGGGACGCTTCCCTTTATCCGCCAGGCGCGGATTTGCGCCTGCGCCAGCGTCATGGCGCTGATCGGCTCGTCCTCGAAATCGATCGCGACGAGACCGTGTACGGGCGACTACATCAGGTTGCGCGCGAATGCCTGACTCAGATACTGACCGGCCCGATGCGCCTGCCGGATGGCGGCGGCGCGGCGCTGCCAGTGTTCATCCGGCTGTCAGCGCAGGTGGTCCGGCGTTTCCAGCGGGGTGCGGTGCGTCTGTTCGCTGTGCAGTTCGGGCTGATACCAGCCGAGCCTTTCACGCAGCTTGACGACGTTGCCGACGATGATGAGGGTGGGCGCCTTGAGTCCGGCTTCCTCGGCCAGCGCCGGCAACGTATTGAGGTCGCCGGTGATGACGCGCTGGGTCGGCAGGGTGCCGTGCTGGATGATGGCCGCCGGCGTTTCGGCGGTCAGGCCGTGGCGGATCAGCGCCTCGCACAACAGGGGCAGGCCTTTCAGGCCCATGTAAATGACGATGGTCTGGTCGTGGCGCGCAATGCCTTCCCAGTTGAGGTTGAAGGTGTTGTCCTTCAAATGCCCGGTGACGAAGGTGACCGATTGCGCATAGTCGCGGTGCGTGAGCGGGATGCCGGCATACGACGCCACGCCGGCCGCGGCGGTGATGCCGGGCACAACCTGGAACGATACGCCATGTTCAACCAGGGTTTCGATCTCTTCGCCGCCGCGACCGAAGATGAAGGGATCGCCGCCCTTCAGCCGCAGCGTGCGCTTGCCCTCCTTGGCCAGGCGCACCAGCATGAGGTTGATTTCTTCCTGCGGCACGGCGTGATCGTCGCGCTCCTTGCCGACGTAGACGCGGTCGGCGTCGCGCCGGCACATATCGAGGATGGGCTGCGAAACCAGGCGATCGTAGACGATGACGTCGGCCTGCTGCATCAGCCGCAGCGCGCGGAAAGTCAGCAGGTCGGGATTGCCGGGGCCAGCGCCGACCAGATAAACCTCGCCGCGCGTGATCGCGTTGGCCGCGCTGTCCCTGATCATCGCGTTGAGTTCGGCTTCCGCTTCGACATCGCGCCCGGAAAACACCATTTCGGCCACCGGCGAAAGGAACACCTTTTCCCAGAAAGCCCGGCGCTGTTCCGGTTTGACCGACTCGCGCACGCGGCTCTTGTAACGCGAGGCGAGTGCGCTCAGCCGGCCATACGCGGCAGGAATCAGGGTTTCCAGGCGGGCGCGCAGCATCCGCGCCAGCACCGGCGATTCGCCGCCGCTGGATACCGCCACCATGATCGGGGAACGGTCGATAATCGAAGGCAGGATGAAACTGCACAACGCCGGCTTATCCGCCACATTCACCGGAATGTGGCGCGCACGCGCCGCGTCGGCGACCCGCTTGGCAGCAGCCGCATCTTCCTCGACCACAATGACGGCATCCTTGCCGTCGAGCAGGCCGTCGCTGAAAACATCGGCCACGCGGCTCAGCCGATCGGCGTGCGGCGCATGGTCAAATCCGGCATGCAAAGCGGGCGCGGCCACTTCGACTCGCGCACCGGCACGCAGCAGCAATTCGGCTTTGCGGGCCGCGGTTTCCGACCCCCCTACCAGCAGGCAGGTGCGGTCGCGCAGGTCGAGGAAAATGGGCAGGTAATCCATGGTATTTACTCGGCGGCGGTTTCAGGCCCGGCGCCGGATTCCGTGCCTGCATCAGGCCCGGATTCAGCATCGGCTTCGTCTTCAGCAGAAAACGGCGGAATGAAAATGAAGCGCATGTCGCCGGGACTCATTTCGACAAAATCCAGTGTGACGCCCTGCAGGTAAGGCGTGCTGGAAGAGGCGATCAGTATCTCGACTTTGTTGCAAATCAGCTGCTCGTCGGCCTCGCGTTCGTGGTCGAATCCCATCGCGTAGTTCACACTGCCATCGTCCTCCTGATAGGCGGCAACGCGCAACACCATGCCGTAAACATCCGGATTGTTGGCCACAGCGCGAATCTGCTCGGCAGCAGCGTCGGTAATTTTGATCATGGGTTATCCCTCGTAATTCAAGCGGCAGCGCGCGCCTTGTGCGCACGCACCTGGTTCAAAAATGGCGCGATCCACCCCTGCGCGCCGGTACCGCGGCGGTGCACGTAAGCCGCCAGCAGGTTGTGCAGTTGATAGCCGTCATGCTGTCCATCGATGCCATGACCGCGTTTAACCTGATAAGCGTATATGGAGTCGGCCGGCAGATTTTCCAGACTGGAGTAATGAAATTCATGCGCGGGGATGGGATTGGCTTCCTGCCAGCGGTCATCGCCGGTAGGCTGCAGGCTTGCATAGCCGCGGCCCACCGGCCGATCATGCATGCGGGTGTCGCCAGGCACCACGCCCACCATTTCGCGCGTCCTGCCCTGCCAGCTGAGGCTGCGCGACAAATACATCAGGCCGCCGCATTCGGCATAGGTCGGCAGCCCGGCCTCAATCGCGCTTCGGATGCTACCGCGCAAGGGCGCATTGGCCTCCAGCGCGTCCATGAACACTTCCGGGAATCCGCCGCCGATAATCAGCCCATCCAGTTGGGGCAGATTGCCGGCGCGCAGGGTGTCAAGTTCGACCAGCTCGACGTTGGCTGCACGCAGCGTGTCGAGATCCTCACTGTAGTAAAAGCCGAACGCCTGGTCGTGGGCAATCCCGATACGAACAGGTTCCATGCCAACCGACGCGGCTGGCGTCACCGCCACATTCCACTCGGGCGCACTGTCGGCAATCGCCAGCAGGCGGTCGAGATCGACCTGCGCGGCGATGCGCTCGCCAACGTGCTGTACGCGCGTCAGGGCAGCCTGCTGTTCGTTGGCGGGGACCAGGCCCAGATGCCGCTCAGCAATCTGCAAACCGGGATCATGCTGCACCGCGCCAATCACCTCTACATTTGTGTAATATTCGATCACCGCGCGCAATTTGGACTCGTGCCGGCTGCCGCCAAGATTATTGAGGATCACGCCGGCGATTCGAATGTCCGGATCAAACGCCTGATAGCCCAGAATCAGCGGCGCCACCCCGCGCGTCATGCCGCGCGCATCGATCACCAGCACAACCGGCGCGCCCAGCAGCTTGGCCATGGCCGCGTTGCTGTTGCTGCCATCGAGATCGAGGCCGTCATACAGGCCCTTGTTGCCTTCGACCAGGCTGATCCGCGCATCGGCCGCTGCACGCGCAAACTGCTGCTCGATTTCGTGGCGTTGCATCATGTGGAAATCGAGGTTGTAGCAGGCTCGCTGGGCGGCCATGCCAATCCACAGCGGATCGATGTAGTCGGGGCCTTTTTTGAAGCCCTGCACCGAATGACCGCGCGCATGCAGTGCTGCGCACAAGCCGAGCGTCAGCGTGGTTTTGCCCGAGGACTTGTGCGCCGCAGAAATAAAGACGCGGGGCATACGATCTTTCATGAGGGTTTACCCTCATAGAAAGTCGGAGTCCTCTTGCAGGGCATACGATCTTTCATGGGCTTATAGCCCATAGAAAGGCGGAGTCCCCCTGTGGGGCATATGAGCCCCGCGTTCAGTTGGATTGGAATGGTTATCGAGCGAGTTCATGCCGAACGATCCTCTACCCGGTTGGCCCGGGCAGAATCATGGCTCAATGTTCCAGCTTGGCGACGGTTTCGTCGTCCAGGCTGGCGGGCAGCAAGCGCAGCACTTTCACTGCGAAGGTGGTGACCAGCAGTGCAATCGCGATCCCGCCCAGGCCGAGGAAGACTTCGGGCACGCTCGGCACATAGCCGTGCACTTCGCCATCATAGAAGCTGCTCTTTTCGCTCAAGCCGGGGAACATGTCCAGCGGGAAGGCCTGCGCGCCAATAATGGTGACGTACATCTGAGCCAGACCACCGAGAATAACCAGGGCGCACGCAACCATGATCCAGGTGCGCTGCTTGCCCAGGCGGCTCAGCAGGATGACCAGCGGCGCCACGCAGCCGATTGCAATATGGCCCACCCAGAACAAGAGGGTAAAGATGCCGCCGTCTCGCAGGATGAAGGCTTCAACCGCATGATATTTGGCAAAATACAGGTTGGTCAGGTGCTGCACGACCACGAAATACAGCACCGCGGCGACAAACACCACGAGCAGGCTCTTCAGCCGCATCATCACGGCATCGCCCAGGGTACGCCCGGTCCAGGCATAGGCGGCAGCAAGCACCATCAGGTAAATCGCCAGCCCGTAGGCAAACGACATGATGATGAACATGGGCGCCAGCATGGCGGTGCCGTACAGTTCGCGCGCGATCAGGAAGCCGAACAGCGAACCGGTACCGGTCGTCAGGGCCAGGCGCCAGATAAAGGCCGCGGTGCCGGCTGCCTTGGAGTAGGTCTTGACGCTACGATCCAGCATGGTCCACAAATAGATGCCCACCAGGCCGAAGAAACCGGAATACAAAAACACGTTCCAGGTGAACATCGACTTGAAGTTGAAGTGCGTCATCGCCACGATCAGGCGGTCGGAACGACCGAGGTCGAGCACCAGCACCAGCAGGCCGCCCAGCATCAATGCCAGCGCCAAAATGGCTGACAGCGGCGCCAGCGGCTTGTACATCGGCTTGTTGAACACCGATGCGATGGACGCCACGTTCAGCGCGCCCGAAGCCGCCACGATCAGGAACACCGCAAACACGTGCGGCAGGCCCCAGACGATCTGGTTGTCCATGCCGGTCACGACGTGGCCGTAGTGGTGCATGGTGTTCCAGGCGAGCGCGCCAAACAGCACGAACAGGCCAAGTGCGCCGAACAACATCCAGTATTTCGGGCTGCTGCCCTCTACTTCGCGGAAAGTAATGCTTGCCATGATGATTTAGATTCCGTGATAGCGAACGCCAAGATTGAGATTCAGATCGGCACGCACCTGCTTGGTCGGCAGTTCGCGCAGCTTCTTCGAAATCTCGCTCTCGGGATCATTCATGTCGCCAAAAATCAGCGCGTTATGGCCCGCTGCGGTGCAGGCTTCTACGCACGCCGTGGTGCCGTCGCCGCGGTCGATCTTTTGCACGCAGAAGGTGCACGATTCGACGCAGCCGATGCCGCGCGGCACGTCCGGTTTCTGGGTGTCGTTGAGCGGCTCATGCACCAGCGAGCGTGCCTTGTACGGACAGGCCATCATGCAGTAGCGGCAGCCGATACAGGTGTGGCGATTAACCAGCACGAGACCATCGGCGCGCTTGAACGAGGCGCCCGTCGGGCACACGTCAACGCAAGGCGGTTCGGCGCAATGCTGGCACATCATCGGCAGATTGGTTTGCATCTGCGTCAGCGGATCCTGCAATTCCAGCTTGCGGATCCATTGCGGCGCCTGCCTGGGATTGCTGCTTTCGGCAACCGGCGTCAGGCCATTCTCGGTGTTGCAGGCCGTCACGCAGTCATCGCAGCCGGTTGCGCATTTGCTTGCATCGACCAGCATGCCCCAACGCACTGCGCTGCTGGCAGCCTGATCTTCCGCACGCCCATGCGCGACCTCATACAGCATCACGCCCGGCGCAATGGTCAGGCCTGCGGCTGTGGCCGTTGCGGCGCCGATAAAACGACGGCGCCCGGGCGAAGCAGCTCCATTTTCAACGTTCTGATTGAGTTCGCTCATTGTGCAACTCCAGCCATTTCTTCTGCGCTCACCGTTGTTTTGGCGCTGGCAGCCAGCTTGTGCTTCAAGTGCGCAGTTTCTGCGTTGAGCGGATGCATCGCAATCGAGCCTTTAGGCTTGGTTGAATGGCATTCGAAACAATCGATTTTAACCGAGGCATAGCTATGACAACTGATACAGAAGTCATCCTTGGCTGCTGCGACACTGCCTGTTTTTTCGCTGGCGTGGCAATTGATACATTCCTTGAGGCTATGCTTCTTGGTGCGAATACCTTCGATCACCGCCTTGTCGCGGTGCCCGTCCAGAACGACCATGTGGTTGCGCCGCATGTACTCGGTAGGTTCCACACACTGCTCACCCTTAACGGCTTTGCTTACAACCGGTTGGGGTGCGCCTTTTGCCTTGGGCTGCGTATCCGACCCCGCCCAGGCCAGGGCCGCGGTCGTTAACACGACCACGCCCAACGCCAGGAATTGTTTCATCTTGCCAGCCACGATTAGTCACCCATACCCATAACGATATAACCTGTCGGGCACACGTCGGCGCAAATGTGGCAGCCGATGCACTTGCTGTAGTCGGTGTCAACGTAACGACCGACGGTCGGGTTGTCCTTTTTCTTGACTTTGAACACAGCCACCTGCGGGCAATACACCACGCAGTTATCGCACTCGAAGCACTGTCCGCATGACATGCAGCGCTTGGCTTCATCGACGACAGCCTTGTCCGACAGGGCATGCAGACGCTCTTCAAAGTTACCCAGTGCGCCTTCCTTGTCCAGCACCGTCACATCGCGAATATTGCGCGAGACTGCGGGGAAGTGGCCCAGAAACAGTTCGGTGTGCTTCGTAATGTGACGAGCCGACGCATCTTCGAAGTTGTGCAGCAGATCCTTGCGCTCGGAGGTGCCCATGTCCTGGCCTTTGACCTCATTGTACTCATGGCCGGATTCCAGCCATTTGCGAATCTGGTCAAAGTGGTGCACGTCAACCTTCGGACGCTTGCTCAGTTCCTTCTTGCCGCCGAGGAAATCATGGATACCCTCGACTGCGATTGAAGCATGGCCGATAGCCGTCGTCAGCAGGTGCGGACGAATCACGTCGCCGCCGAGAAAGACTTTTTCGTTGCCGGGGAAGCGGTAATTCTTGTCAGCCTTCATCAGGCCATTGTTGTTGTTGAACTGCTCAAGACCGGTGAAGTCCACGCCCTGACC
>NCIF01000105.1 GCA_002256785.1 Hydrogenophilales bacterium 17-61-9 | reverse complement strand
GACAAGGTCGGCAAGGAAGGCGTGATCTCGGTGGAAGACAGCTCCGGCCTGGAAAACGAGCTGGAAACGGTTGAAGGCATGCAGTTCGACCGCGGCTACCTGTCGCCCTACTTCATCAACAACCCCGACAAGCAGATGGCGTTGCTGGAAGATCCCTTCATCCTGCTGTTCGACAAGAAGATCTCCAACATCCGCGACCTGCTGCCCGTGCTGGAGCAGGTGGCCAAGGCCGGCAAGCCGCTGATGATCGTCGCCGAAGACGTCGACGGCGAAGCGCTCGCTACCCTGGTGGTGAACAACATCCGCGGCATTCTGAAGACCTGCGCCGTCAAGGCGCCGGGCTTTGGCGACCGCCGCAAGGCAATGCTGGAAGACATGGCCATTCTCACCGGCGGCACCGTGATCGCCGAAGAAGTCGGCCTGTCGCTGGAAAAAGCCACCCTCGCCGAACTCGGCCGCGCCAAGCGCATCGAAATCGGCAAGGACAACACCATCATCATCGACGGTGCCGGTGCCGCCGACGCGATCAAGGGCCGCATCGCCCAGATCAACAAGCAGATCGACGAAGTCTCCAGCGACTACGACAAAGAGAAGCTGCAGGAGCGCAAGGCCAAACTGGCCGGCGGCGTGGCCATTGAAGTCGAAATGAAAGAGAAAAAAGCCCGCGTCGAAGATGCGCTGCACGCCACCCGCGCTGCGGTGGAAGAAGGCATCGTTCCCGGCGGCGGCGTGGCCCTGCTGCGTGCGCGTTCCTCGATCAAGGACCTCAAGGGCGACAACCACGACCAGGACGCCGGCGTGAAGATCGTGCTGCGCGCCATCGAAGAGCCGCTGCGCCAGATCGTCAAGAACTGCGGCGAAGAAGCCTCCGTCGTGGTCAACAAGGTGCTGGAAGGCAAGGGCAACTTTGGCTACAACGCCGGCAGCGGCGAATACGGCGACATGGTGGCCATGGGCGTGCTCGACCCCACCAAGGTGACCCGCGTGGCGCTGCAGAATGCAGCGTCGATCGCCAGCCTGATGCTGACCACCGATTGCATGGTCTGTGATTTGCCGGACGACAACAAGTCAGGCGGCGGCATGGGCGGTGGCGACATGGGTGGTATGGGCGGCATGGGCGGCATGATGTAATTTTTGCCCGTCCAGGCAGTTGAAAAGCCCCGCTTCGGCGGGGCTTTTTTATGCCCGGCTTATGGACGTTGCCTGAAACGCCCAGCATCGATCCTTGCAGAAGCGGCTGGCACCTGACAATAATGGCCGCTCAACCCACGGTGTCGCAAAGGCAAATACATGTCAGAGGCAGTCAATTCACTGATCCAGGCCACTGCCGATCATTTGAGCCGGTTTGCGCCCTTCGACCAGATGGACGCCGAACACGTGCTATGGCTGGCTCAGCATGCAACGCTAGGCTATTTCGCCAAGGGAGAAGCCGTGCTCTCGCCCGACCAGAGCGAGCCCGTCCCGTTTGTCATCATCAAAACCGGCGTCATCCAGGGCGAACAAGGCGGCGCGCGGACGCCGGATGGCAGCGCCTGGCTCGAACTGCACGAGGGCGAATGTTTTCCGCTCGGCGCGTTGCTCGCCGAGCGTCCGGTCACCAGCGTCTATCGCGCAAGCAGCGATGCATTTTGCTACCTCGTTCCGGCAGCAGATTTTTTACGACTGGCGCATCGCTCTCCAGCGTTCTACGATTTTTGCACCCGCCGCATTGCCAACCTGCTCGAACAATCGAAGCATCTCATCCAGGCGGGCTACTCCAAGGCCAGCGCGGAGCAACAGCCGATGAGCAGCAATCTGGCGGCCGTTATCCGCCGCAATCCGGTGACCTGCCCGCCGGATGCGACCATCAGGCAAGCCTTGCAGGCGATGCAGGAACACGGCGTGGGCGCGATGGTGGCCGTGGAAAACCATGTCCCCCGGGGCATCCTCACCCTGCACGACGTGTTGAGTCGCGTGGTCCTGGCCGAAGCCGACCTGAGCCACCCGGTCATCGGCATCATGAGCACGCAGCTCACCACCCTGCCGCCTCACGCGCCTGCGCACGAAGCCGCGCTGGCGATGGCGAGGCAGGGCATCCGCCATGTGCTGGTGACCGACCACGGCCGCCTGACCGGGGTGGTGTCGGAAAAGGACTTGTTCAACCTGCAACGCGTGGGCTTGAGCCGGATCAGCAACGCCATTCGCCATGCCGCCACGCTGGATCTGCTCAAGCAATGCGCGCAGGACATCCAGCAGCTCGCCCGCAACATGCTGGCGCAGGGCGTGGCGGCCGAGCAGTTGACCCAGATCATCACCACGCTCAACGACCTCTTGACCACGCGCATCATCGAACTGGAGCTGCAAGCCAACCCGCTTCCCGACATCGCGTTCTGCTGGCTGGCCCTCGGCTCGGAAGGCCGCTTCGAGCAGACGCTGAACACCGACCAGGACAACGGCATCATCTTCGCGCCCCAGGCCCATCAGGACCCGGCCGCGCTGCGCGAGGTGCTGCTGCCGTTTGCCAGGCGCATTAACGACGCGCTCGATGCCTGCGGGTTTCCGCTGTGCGGCGGCGATGTGATGGCGTCGAATCCAAAGTGGTGTCTGTCGCTCGAAGAATGGCAGGGCACCTTCGATAACTGGATATATCACGGCGCGCCGATGGACTTGCTGCATGCGACCATCTTCTTCGACTTCCGTCCGCTCTATGGCGCCGCCCATCTGGGGGTATCGCTGCGCGCGTGGCTGCAGCAGGCAGCGCCCAGGAACTCGCGCTTTCTGCACCAGATGGCGGTCAACGCCCTGCGCAATCGCCCGCCCCTGGGCGTGGTACGCGATTTTGTGACCGGCGACGACCACACGGTGGATTTGAAGCTGAACGGCATCACCCCCTTTGTCGATGCGGCGCGCATTTTCAGCCTGGCGACAGGCGGCGCGCAAACCAGCACGCTGGAGCGCCTGCGCGAAATCGCAGCGCCGCTCAACATCAAGCCCCGCGATATCGACGCCTATTGCGAAGCCTTTCTGTTCATTCAGCTGCTTCGGCTGCGCCTGCACCATGCGCAAAACGAGCAGGGCCAGCGCCTCACCAATCGGGTCGACCCCGATACGCTCAACACTCTGGACCGCCGCATTCTCAAGGAGGTCTTTCGGCAAGCGCGCAAATTGCAGACCAAACTCGGCCTGGACTATCAAGTATGAACTGGCTACGCCGGTTTCTTGCCGCCCCGCCCCAGCTGACTCCGCGCCAGGCCGCGCGCCTGGCGGCCTGGCGCGCGCTGCCCTCGCCGCCTCTGGATCAACCCGTCAACGCGAGCCGCTATGTGGTACTGGACGTGGAGAGCAGCGGGCTCGACACCGCGCGCGACCACCTGATCGCGATTGGCGCCGTCGCGGTGACCCACGGCCGCATCCAGTTGAGCGACAGCCACGAAATCGTATTGCAGCAAACGCAGGCCAGCGACAGGGACAACATCCTGATTCACGGCATCGGCGGCACCGTTCAGCGCGAAGGCACGCCGCCCGCAGAGGCCTTGCTCGACTTTCTGGAGTTCCTCGGCAAAGATCCGCTGATCGCCTTCCATGTCGCGTTCGACCAGGCCATGATCAACCGCGCCCTCAAAACCTTTCTGGGCTTCACCTTCGAGCATGCCTGGCTCGATCTCGCCTATGTCGCGCCGGCGCTGCATCCCCGCATCGCCCGCCGCTATCGCACCCTGGATGACTGGATGGGGCTGTTCCGGATCGGCAACTACGCCCGCCACCGTGCGCTGGCCGATGCGCTGGCAACCGCCGAACTGTTGCTGGTGCTGCAGCCGCTGCTGGCGGCCCGCGGGGCGACCCGCTTTCGCGACATGAAAATGCTGGAGCAGGCCTGGCGCCGGCAAGGCCAACCCGTTTGACCCAAAAAAAGCCCCCCGTCGAAACGGGGGGCTTTGCGTTCACCGAATGCGGATCGCGGATCAGTGAGCCTGAGCCGTTGCTGCACCGCGGGGATAACGGATATCTTCCACCAGATGCTGGATATGATCCGGACATGGGGACGTCACCTTGCCCACGAGGTAGGCCACGATGACGTTGAGCAGTGCGCCCACGACACCGATGCCTTCGGGCGAAATGCCGAACAGCCAGTTGGCCGCCTCGTTCGCGGCCATCGGCTCGATGAAGATGCCCTTGAAGTACACGATGTAGCCCAGGGTGAAGAGAAGGCCGGTCAGCATGCCGGCGATGGCGCCTTCCTTGTTCATCTTCTTGTTGAAGATGCCCAGCACGATGGTCGGGAACAGGGAAGCGCACGCCAGGCCGAAGGCAAAAGCGACCACCTCCGCCACGAAGCCGGGCGGGTTATAGCCCAGATAACCGGCCACCATCACCGCCACGGCGGCAGCGATGCGGCCTGCCATCAGTTCGCCCTTCTCGGAAATATTGCGTGCGAATATCCCCTTCAGCAGGTCATGCGAGATGGACGATGAGATCACCAGCAGCAGACCGGCGGCGGTGGACAGCGCCGCCGCGATACCGCCGGCAGCGATCAGCGCGATCACCCAGTCTGGCAGGCCGGCGATTTCGGGGTTGGCCAGCACCATGATGTCGCGGTCGACCTTGCCGTCGAAACTGCCGTCCTTGGCTTTGGAACCCAGTTCGTTGCCCTTCCAGCCCGCTGCATCGGCCTGGGCCAGGAAAGCCTCGTCCTTGCTCTTCTCGTTGTAGTACTGGATGCGGCCGTCGCCGTTCTTGTCTTCCCACATGATCAGGCCGGTGGCTTCCCAGCGTTTCATCCAGCCCGGACGCGATTCGCCTTCGAGGCTGGCCTCGGGTGCGAAGATATCGCCGCCGGTGGCCAGCGCGCTGTTGACGGTGGTGTGGAGGTTGTAACGGGCCATCGCGCCCACGGCAGGCGCCGTGGTGTAGAGCAGGGCGATAAACACCAAGGCCCAGCCGGCCGAGATGCGTGCATCCGACACTTTCGGCACCGTGAAGAAGCGCACGATCACGTGAGGCAAACCCGCGGTACCCGCCATCAACGCCAGGGTGATGGCGAACACATCGATCATGCTCTTGTCGCCCGAGGTGTATTTGGCGAACCCCAGATCGGTGACGACGCCATCCAGTTTGGCGAGGAATCCCAGCTCGCCGACGCTGCTGCCCAGGCCCAGCTGGGGAAGCGGATTGCCGGTGAGTTGCAGGGAAATGAACACCGCCGGAATCGTGTAGGCAAAGATCAGCACGCAATATTGCGCAACCTGCGTGTAGGTAATGCCTTTCATCCCGCCCAGCACCGCGTAGAAAAACACCAGCCCCATGCCCACCAGCAGGCCGGTTGTGATGTCCACTTCGAGGAAGCGCGAAAACACGATGCCGACGCCGCGCATCTGGCCCGCCACATAGGTGAAGGAGATGAAGATCAGACAGATCACCGCCACGATCCGCGCCGCATCGGAATAATAGCGGTCGCCAATGAACTCGGGCACGGTGAACTTGCCGAACTTGCGCAGGTAGGGCGCCAGCAGCACCGCCAGGAGCACATAACCGCCGGTCCAGCCCATCAGATAAACCGAACCGCCGTAGCCCAGAAAGGCGATGAGGCCGGCCATCGAAATAAATGAAGCAGCCGACATCCAGTCGGCCGCGGTTGCCATGCCATTGACGACGGGATGCACGCCGCCGCCCGCGATGTAAAACTCCTTGGTGGTGCCGGCGCGCGCCCAGATAGCCACGCCGATATAGAGGGCAAAAGACAGCCCCACGACGATGTACGTCAGTGTTTTCAGATCCATGTTGTTTTCTCCTCGGTCTTCTGCTTAATCTTCGTGGACGTCGTGTTCGCGGTCGATCTTGCCCATGCGCCGCGCATACCAGAAAATCAGCGCGACAAAGACATAGATCGAACCCTGCTGGGCAAACCAGAAGCCCAGGGGATACCCGCCGAGGTGAATGCCGTCGAGCACGTCACGAAACAGGATGCCGGCGCCGAAGGAAACGACAAACCAGATAACGAGGGTGATGATAAGTAGCCGGAGCGTTGCATTCCAGTACGCATTTGAATCAAAATTGTGTGGCTTGGCCATCGGTTGTTCTCCTCCTCTTGTTGAACTTATGAACAATTATAAACAAGTCGAATAAACCCATTAATCTATTTTTATTTGCGCAACTCTACACCCGCTTCTGTTTATCGTCACCTGCCGACTATCGGCAGCCCCGCCAAAACGCCAGTCTTCGACTGACTGCTCCGGCAACGTTCAGGTCTGCGCCTGGGCAACTTGTGCGCGCTGCACAATAATCTGCAAGGCAAAGAAATAACTCCAGATAACCAGCGCGGTTGCACCAGACCACATCGCGAAGGGCAAACCCACCAGCAAAACCAGCGCACCCACGGCCAGCAAACCCACGCCACCGACGCCGTTGATTGCCAGCACCGGGAAGGCCCAGCGCTTTCCGTCGCGAATGGACCGCCCACGCCAATCGGCGACATAGCGATAGTCCTTGCGCACGCCAATTCGCCAGGCGCGAAACAACATGCCGACACCAAGCGGAAAAATACCCGCAAACATCAAACGCGCTAACCAGACAAACCATTCATCCATCGACTTCTCCTGTTTATTGCGTGCAGTGTGCCTGCATTTGCGCAAAAAAGACTCGCCCGGCCCCCCGGATTGCACATTCCGGGTGGCCGGCAAACCAGCAATACCGCTTACTTTCTTGACTAAAATCGTGTTTAAGGTTTAAATGCCGGGCTTCGGTTTTTCTTGTGAACGCACGTTCATGATCAAGCCGGACAATGAAGGCCAGTTAGCTCAGTTGGTAGAGCAGCGGATTGAAAATCCGCGTGTCCTTGGTTCGATTCCGAGACTGGCCACCAGGTTTTATAACGGCTCACAGCGATGTGGGCCGTTTTCATTTGGTGGCACCGTGACAGAAACGTGACAATTCGATCACGCCGTCTTTACTAGGTGACTCAATACGTGATGCAGCAGCAGCCAAATGTCCCGTTGCAAACTTCGCGTAACGGTCCACCATGCTTCGGGTTTTCCAGCCGCCCAAGTCTTTCAACTCGTCGCAGCTCGTCCCCGACTGCCTGTGCCAGGAAGCCCAGGTATGCCGCAGATCATGGAAGCGAAAATCTTCCAGCCCCGCCTTACCCAACGCAGTAAACCAACCATGGTTGGAAATGTTGCGCTTAATCGGCTTATCCCGAAAGGTAAAGCAGAACTGGGAGTGCTTACCGATCTGCTCTCTCAGCACGGTTACAGCATCACGATTCAACGGCACGCCTCGCGGCGTTCCATTCTTGGTTTGGTTGATCCAGGCAGTCTTACGCTGCAAGTCCACCCGATTCCATTCCAAGCCTAATATCTCCCGAGCGCGACACCCCGTTGCCAAAGCAAAGCGAACCACGGCCGCCAAGTGTTCCGGACAGAAACGAATCAGTCGATCCGCCTCTTCCCGTGTCAACCAACGGTCACGCTCCACTTCGCCGCCCAACATGCGGATTTTCGGGACGCTATCGATCCACTGCCATTCGTCCCGCGCCATTCTTAACAAACCGCGCAGGGTGGCAAGGTATCGATTCACGGTTGCCGGAAGATTCCCCTTCTTGAACTCACCCTGAACAATTGACCAAATCACGTCTCCGTTGATCTGATCCAAGGTGAGGGTACCCAAGTAGGGGTGCAGCCCCCGGCAAATCCGCGTCACATCCCGAATACTCCGTAATGTGGACTTCACTTCGAGATACCGCACGACAGCTTCCTGCCAACTTCGTGGGCGCTTAATACCAAAATGATGTTCCCGAAAAGCTTCCAGCTTGAGTTTCGCTAGCAGCGCTTCGGCTTCTTCTCGGTTTTGAGTCCCAGTACTTTGGCGTACTCGCTTGCCGTTCGGGAGGGTTGTAGCAATCCACCAGTAACGAGAATCTTCCCGTCGGTAGACTCCAGCTTCATGGGCCATAAGGTTTTTTCCTTTCCGGCCCGCCCTCGCTCGCGGGATTTATAGTCATCTAGCCAGACATCCAGGTCAAGCTTGTCATACAGACAACGACGCCCCAGCTTGATGAAGGGGACACCCAACTCAGTGAGCAGGGTCACCCCAATGCCGAGATAGTCCCCAGCTTGTTCCTTGTTCAAGCAACGCGCAGCGGGCAAAGGCAGGCCAGCTTCCTCTTTCATTAGCCGCCTCTCGACTGCCGGAGATACTGACGCGCCTCTTCCTCATAGTCAGGCGTTTCCTCCACCTGGTTGAGGATGGAATTAAAGCGCCGCGCCTTGATCCTGACCTTTTCCTCGATGTGTTGGTCTGGATGAATGCCCTCCCACATGCAGAGCGTGTGCAAATGGTTATCAAGGCGAAGGCGTAACCCCTCCCAGGCATCATCCAAACGGACCTGTCCATTCAGGGCCATCAAAGTGGTGATGGAGGAAAGCAGTCGGGACAAGACGTGCTTTTCACTAGGGGCACTTATGGAGCTAAAGCGATCCAACAACGGCCCGCCATCCCCTCCCCAGTCAATTGAGGCCAAACAGGCCCACAGCGGGTGTACAGGCCAACGTGAGCGCGTCGAATCCTGATCGCTAGGCAAGGTCAGGCGCAGCCATTCATCTGTGGCGTAGGCCCACAATCCGCCTAGGTGGCGCAAGGTCTGATGCAGGCCTGATAAACCCTTCTGGGTAAGCAGCTCGCGCTTGAACTCGAATTCAAGCCGCCAGATCGGACGCACCCCATCCCATCCCGCCTTGAGCCAAAGTTCTTTTAGGTATTCCTTGCCGCTGGTCTGAATTTCTAGAGTTTTGTCATACAAGCGGGCAGCCATCACCCCACCCATGCCAATAGACCATCCGGAAAATTGCCCCAGGCAGGAATAAGACTGAATATTATGGGCACGTGTCACCCAAGCATGGCGGGACCAGCTTTCCATATCCACGTCGCCGACGAAATCAACGTACAGATCAATTCGGCTTGTCCTGGCGGGTTCAACATCCCCCATCTTTAACAACACATCGCTTAACGTGGCTTCCGCACGCTGAGGTGAGAATGCCGAGAGCATTGAACTGGATATCTGGACATAGGCCATCGGCAGAGAACCCGACTTGGGTCGCGCTAGAGCGATTCTGAAGGCGTTATCCCGCAGGACAAAGGGGAATATGCCCGAGCCTTTGTCCTTGACCTCGAAGACATGCTCGTCGACGACATACTGAGCTTTGGCCTGTTCCGATTCGTGTTCGGACTGGGCGGTTTTCTTGAGGGTTTCCAGCTTACGGGTTACTGAATCGGCCAGCATGCCGGGGTAAGAAAGATAGAGGCTATCCACTCCCCAGCGCAGGGGAATAAACCCTATCTGTTCACAATTGCTGTTGTTGGATGCTGTGTTACTAGGCGCCGCATCCTTATCCAACTCCTCGCGTAGGTCAGCCGCGCCTGCGCGGGCTGCCCTACACGCGTCGTCGGACTGAGTTTTGTTTTGTGTTACTTGGGATTCCATATCCACTCCTAATGAAGTACCAGCGTGCCGTCACGGCTTCCTGGAATGGATACGGATTGTTTAGATCAAATCAGGCGCTTACGACCATCTCATTTTTCATTTTGAGATGGTGTTTTTTTTCATAGCCTTAGCTTTGAGGATGAGTTCAGAGACGTTCTTCTCTGCACTTGGATGGCGGTCATAGGCACCAAGCTTAAACACCAGTTCTGAAAGTTCTTTAGTGGGAAGTCCGAGCGCTCCAACCTCATGGAGCAACTGCATTAAAAATCGGAATTTCCTGAGGTAAGCCGCCTGTTTGCCTGTCTTGCCTGCC
>NCIF01000104.1 GCA_002256785.1 Hydrogenophilales bacterium 17-61-9 | reverse complement strand
CAAGGACAAGCACGCCGACAACCTGTTCGTGCTGCCCGCCTCGCAGACGCGCGACAAGGATGCGCTCACCGAGGAAGGCGTGGAGAAGGTGCTGAAGGAGCTGGAACACCAGGGCTTCGACTACATCGTCTGCGACTCCCCCGCCGGCATCGAGCACGGCGCCGTGATGGCGCTCACCTTCGCCGACGAAGCCATCGTCGTCACCAACCCGGAAGTATCGTCGGTGCGCGACTCCGACCGCATCCTCGGCATCATCCAGTCGAAGAGCCGCCGCGCCGTCGAAGGCCGCGAACCGGTGAAGGAGCACCTGCTGGTCACCCGCTATTCGCCGAAACGCGCGTTCGAGGGCGAGATGCTGACCTACACCGACATCCAGGAACTGCTGCGGATTCCGCTTTTGGGCGTCATTCCCGAATCCGAAGCCGTGCTGCATGCGTCCAACCAGGGCATTCCCGCGATACATCAAAAAGACACGCCGGTGGCCGACGCCTATCTGGATGCGATCGGCCGCTTCCTCGGCGAAACGCACCCGTTGCGTTTCGTCGACTACGACAAACCCGGCCTGTTGAAGCGCCTGTTCGGAGGCAAGTAATATGTCCTGGCTCTCCCACATTTTCGGCGAAAAGAAACCCACCGCCTCGGTCGCCAAAGAACGCCTGCAACTCATCATCGCGCGCGAACGCGTAGGCCTGTCCGGTCCGGATTTCCTGCCCGATCTGCAAAAGGATCTGGTCGCGGTGATCTCGAAATACGTCAAGATCAATCCGGAAGACATCAAGGTCGGACTTGAAAAACAGGGGAATTTCGAGGTGATCGAAGTCAACATCGTGCTGCCCGAGATACGCTGACCCGCGCCCGCTTCATGCCGCGCCCGGGGAGGCGCGGCATGAAGCGGGCGCGGGTTTTGATCACGCCGATTGATATCCCGACATATCTCCCCCATGCTGCCCGCAGCAGCAACACGACCCGGGGATGACGGTTTAACGATGCGCATATTGTTGGTGGAAGATGACCGCTTGCTGGGCGATGGCCTGCAGGCCGGGCTGACGCAGGCAGGCTATGCCGTTGACTGGCTGCGCGACGGCGAAGCGGCGGTGGCCGCCTTGTCGGCCGAATCGTTTGCGGCCGTGGTGCTCGACCTGGGCCTGCCCAAGCGCGATGGACTGTCTGTGCTGCAATGGCTGCGCGGGCGCCATGACGCAACGCCGGTGCTGATTCTCAGCGCACGCGATCAACTGCAGGACAAGGTGCGCGGGTTCGATCTGGGCGCCGACGACTATGTGCTGAAACCGTTTGATCTGGACGAAGTGACGGCCCGCTTGCGCGCGCTCGTGCGCCGCGCCCATGGCCGCCCGGAACCGATGCTCACGCTGGGCGAGATCGAGCTCAATCCGGCGGCACGCACGGTGATGCGCGCCGGCCAGGCGGTTGACCTGACGGCACGCGAATTCGATCTGCTGCACGTGCTGCTGCAAAATGCCAACCGCGTGCTGACACGGCGCGCACTGGAAGAGCAGCTCTATACCTGGAGCGACGCGGTCGACAGCAACGCGCTCGAAGTCCACATCCATCACTTGCGGCGCAAGCTCGGCAACGACCTGATCCGCACCGTGCGCGGCGTCGGCTACATGGCGTCGACTGCCGCCTCCCCTTCATGAGCGCGGCGCCCACCTACTCCCTGCGCCGGCGGCTGGTATGGCTGCTGACCAGCGCGGTGGCAGCGATCTGGCTGCTGTCCGTGCTGGTGGTCTACCAGCGCGCCCACCACGAAGCGGACGAGTTGCTCGACAGCCAGCTGACGCAAGTGGCGGACACCTTGCTCGCTATTGTGGCGGGCGGCGAAGTCGACCATTTCGTGAAAGGGCTGCACGAACACACCCAGCGCTATCCCGTACCTATCGCATTCGAGGTATGGCACACCCAGCACGGCGAAGCACGACGTCTGATGACGTCTCCCGGGCATGCCGAATTTGCAGCGGGCATGGCAGCCGGCTTCAGCGAGCATCTGTATCAAGACGAAAACTGGCGTTTCTATACGGTTCAGGATAACGCTGCGGAATACCGTGTCATTGTCGCGCAGGCCCATGCCGCGCGCGAGCGCTTGGCACGGGAAATCGGTTTATCGCTCCTGCTTCCCGGCATGCTCGCATTACCCATGATGGCGCTGGCCGTATGGTGGGTTGTCGGCCGCACGCTGCGGCCAGTGGATGCGGTGGCGCATCAGGTCGGTTCGCTGGACGCGCAGGCGCTGGCGCCGCTCGACGCAGCGGCGCCGCTGCCTGAAGAAATTGCCCCGCTTCGCGCAGCGCTCAATGCCCTCATCCAGCGCGTGACCGAAGCCTTCGACACCGAGCGGCGTTTTACCGCCGACGCAGCGCACGAACTGCGCACTCCGCTGGCCGCGCTGAAAATACAGGCTCAGCTTGCCCAGCGCGCGCAGACAGACGAAACCCGGCAACAGGCGCTCTCAAACGTGATTACCGGAGTCGACAGAATGACGCGCCTGGTCGAGCAATTGCTGACGCTGGCCCGCGTCGACCCCGCGAGCCACAGCACGCCGCCGCCGCTGAATCCGGCAGACATCATCGCCGCGGTGTGCGCCGAACTGCTGCCGCAGGCACAGCGCCAGGCCCAGTCCCTGAAGGTGGATGCGACAACGGCATGCCCGCTCGCAATTTCTGCAGCCTGGTTGCAGATTGCATTGCGCAACCTGGTGGATAACGCCTTGCGCTATGCAGGCGAAGGCGCGCGCATTGAAGTCCGCCTCGCCCGAAGCGGAGCGGGGTGTTCGATCGCTGTCGCAGACGATGGTCCGGGGGTGGAACCGAGCGTGCGCGCGCACCTGCGCGCACGCTTTGTGCGCGGCGAGTTTGAGGGGGAAAGCGAAGGCTGCGGACTGGGGCTGTCCATCGTGGACCGAATTGCCCAGCTCTCCCACGCCCGACTGGAACTGGGCGACGGGCTCACGCGCGCCGACGGCGGCCATGGTTTTGCCGCCACCCTGTGTTTTGACCGGAAATCCGGGCACGCCCCCCGCTAAACGGCGCAGGCCAGACCGCCGCCCATCTCCAGGCGCGTTATTTTACGGGCTGTATATCCATGACGGTCATCGCGCCGTTGATCTTCTCAACGCGAAATTTCACGGTGTCGCCCACCTTGACGTTATTCAATAGCGTGGGCGACACCACCCGGAAAACCATGGTCATGCCCGGCATATCGAGATTGGCAATCGGTCCGTGCTTGAGGGTGATTTTGTTGGTCGAGGTGTCGATTTTGCGCACCACGCCATCGCTCATCACGCTGGCGGCGGCCGCTGCAGGGGCTGCCGGCTGCGCGTAAAGTGGCGCAGAAAGCGTCAGCGCAGCAATCAATACAATCATTTTTTTCATGGTCTGGCTCCTTGCGTTGGCGTTGGTATACGACAGGAGCGGCGGTGAAAAATTCCGCCGCCCTGTCGTGCTAGTGTCCGGAATGGCCGCCGGGTTTGCGCACCTTCACCTCGACATCGGTGGGCCTGCCCTGGGGCGAGGCCGATTTCGGCGCCCGCACCGGCTCGGCAAGCGCGCCGGTGTACTCGAATGCCACCGTACCCGCGGGGGCCTTGTACCAGCCGGGATCGGAATAATCGCCGCGCTTCTGATCGCGCCGCACTTTCATCATGGTGAACATGCCGCCCATTTCCACCGAGCCGTACGGCCCCTGCCCGGTCATCATCGGCAGCGTGTTGTCGGGCAGCGGCATCTCCATTTCGGTCATGTCGGCCATGCCGCGTTCGCCCATCACCATGTAGTCGGGCACCAGCTTGTTGATCTTGCCCATGATTCCGCTGTGATCGACGCCGATCATGGTCGGCACCGCATGACCCATCGCATTCATGGTGTGATGGCTCTTGTGGCAGTGGAACGCCCAGTCGCCTTCCTCGTCGGCCATGAACTCGATCTGGCGCATCTGCCCGACCGCAATGTCGGCGGTGACTTCCGGCCAGCGCGAACCCTTGGGCGTGGGGCCGCCGTCGGTGCCGGTCACCTCGAACTCCACCCCGTGCAGGTGGATCGGATGATTGGTCATGGTGAGGTTGCCGACCCGGATGCGCACGCGGTCGTTCAGGCGCACATTCAGGCTGTCAACGCCCGGAAACGCCCGGCTGTTAAAGGTCCACAGATTGAAGTCGAGCATGGTGTTGACCGTCGGCGTCGCGCTGCCGGGGTCGATGTCGTAGGCGTTGAGCAGAAAGCAGAAATCGCGGTCGACCGTTTCGATCAGCGGGTGTTTGCCTTTCGGGTGCGTGACCCAGAAGCCCATCATGCCCATCGCCATCTGCGTCATTTCGTCGGCATGCGGGTGATACATGAAGGTGCCGGGACGACGCGCGACGAACTCGTAAACAAAGGTCTTGCCCGCCGGAATGGCCGGCTGGTTCAGCCCGGCCACGCCGTCCATGCCATTGGGCAGGCGCTGGCCGTGCCAGTGGATGGAAGTATGTTCGGGCAGCCGGTTGGTGACGAAAATCCGCACCCGGTCGCCTTCCACCACTTCGATGGTGGGGCCGGGCGACTGCCCGTTGTAGCCCCACAGGTGCGCCTTCATGCCGGGGGCGATCTCGCGCACCACCGGCTCGGCCACCAGGTGAAATTCCTTCACCCCGCCCTTCATCCGCCACGGCAGGGTCCAGCCGTTGAGCGTAACCACCGGGTTGTAGGGGCGGCCGTTCGGCGGCAGCAGCGGCGGCTGGGTATCGGGCGTGTCCATGCTGACGATCTCGGGCAGGCCCGCCAGCGCAGCCGGCGCCACGGTGGCGGCGGCCACTGCACCGGTCAACTTGAAAAAATCGCGTCTTGAAGTCATGAGAAGTCCTTTTAATGTCCGCCCGCCGCTTCGGCGGAGGCGGATGAAGCTGAGGGTGCGGCCATCATGCCGGGCGACCCGACCAGGGCCATCTGCAGGTCGGATTCGGCCAGCCAGTAATCGCGCTGCGCCTCGATGGCGGCGTTGACCGACGCAATCTGCGAACGCGCATCGGCCAGCAGTTCGAACACGCCGATCAGCATGCCGTTGTAGCGCAACAGGTTTTCATCTGAGATGCGCTTTTTCAGCGGCACCACTTCGTCGCGCAAATGCCTGGCGATGGCGTACTGGCTCTGCTGCATGGCGTAGGCCTCGCGCACTTCCGAGCGCGCATTCACCGCGGTTTCGCGGGCGCGTTCCAGCGCTTGCCGATAACGCGACTCGGCGGCGACCACCCGGCTCTGGCCCCAGTCGAACAAGGGCAGCTCGAAGCTGATTTCATACCCGCGTTGTACCGGCGCTTCATTCGAGCTGTTGTTGACGACGCCCAGTTCCAGCACATTGATCAGCCGCGTGCTGCGCGTGAGGCCCAGGTTTTTCGCAAGCGCCTCGGTCTGCAGCTTCGTCATCTGCAAATCGAGTCGCGAATCCATCGCCTGCTGTTCCACGTTGGCAAGCGCGGGCAACGACTGGGGCAGTTCCGGCAGGCGGTCGGGCAATTTCAGCGTGTCCGCGCGGTTCAAGCCCAGCAGCCGGACCAGACGCTCGCGCGCCTGCAGTCTGGCGCCCTCGGCGCGCGCCACCGCCAACGCGGCATCGGCATAAAAAGAATGCTCTCGCGCCTGTTTCAGCTTGCTCCAGTTGCCCGCCTGCGCCATGCGACTGGCGAGATCGGCGCCCGCTTCGGCCGCCTCCATCGCCTGCTGCTGGTATTGCGCGCTCTGGTTGGCCGTACCGATGGAAAAGCCCGGATTGGGCAGGCGCTGCGCCGACACCAGATCGGCCTCGGCGATACCCAGCGTGTTGAACGCCGCCTGCAGGCCCGGATTATTGAGCAGCGCGATCTGCACCGCGTCCCCGGCCGACAGCGGCTGCGCCAGCAGCGCGTCGACGCGTGCCTGCGCTTGCGCGCGGCCGGCATCGTCGCGCGACCACACCACGTCTTTCTGGATGCGCGACTCGGTGGCGGACTGGATGTCGCCAAACCCGCCGTCTTTTGAAAAACTCGCGCAGCCGCCCAGCAGTGCGGCGGACAGCACGGCAAGCACAAGCGTACGCGGGGTAAAGGGATGGTTTTTCATCGTGATAGCCTCAATGTCCGTGGTGGCCATGATGACCCTGGCGATTTTGGTCCGCGCCATCGCCAACCGGCTGCGCCTCGCGCAGATAGGTGCGCCAGCCGCCGATCTCGCCGACGCGGGCGTTGGCCTCGCGCCAGTCCTGCAGCGGTTCGTCGCGCCAGTTCTGGTAGGCGCCGAAAGGCTGGGAGGACGCCATGCTTTTTTCCATCGGCATGGTTTCGGCGGCGTTCGCCAGGGGCGCGGCCAGCATCCATAGACAGGCGAACGGCGCCGCCCATCGTAATAATCGTGCGCGCGCGGGCGGCGCCACGGGACGACAAAAACAATTCAACATAGTGAACCTCGCAAATTAAGCGGCGGATGGCCGCGATCGGAATCGGTTAAACGCGCTGACGCGCAGCGCGGGATTCAGGCGAAGGGAATTCGGGGCGGGCGCTCGGGGCTGTCGGGGATGAAGCCGGTGAACGCATCATCCGCGTGGGGGATAACGTTGTGCGTGACGGCGGGAACGGAGGGCGCATCGACAGCCGGAACCAGTAGCGCCGACGCCAGATAGCATGCGGCGCAGTGCTTGCAGTCATGCGCGGCAGACGATGGGGCGGTCTGCTCCGTCTCATGGCACGCTGCCAGCGCCGCGTCCGGCATCGCCTGTTTGTCCGATTTCTGGTGCGCGGTTTGCGCCTGATGCGGAAACGCGCAGCCCAGCATGGCAGCAGACGCAAACGCCTGCACCGGCAGCGCCAGCGCCAGCATCATCAAGATCAGCAGAAATCGGTTGATAGGGGAACGCACTTGATAAGTGTAGTCAAAAAACAGGGGCCGTCCAAATGACCTGCACGGGCTTGTTCGGTTCCCCGGCAGGCTGCGGGATTGCCCTATGAACGGCGCTTGCGCGGCTCGTAATGCACCACGGCACGCATGATTTCGGAGTAGGGGAATTCGGCGCAACCGCCGAAGCGCGCCCGGCCCTGCTGCACCGTCGCGGCCACATCGGCGGTTTCATCGCCCGCGCCGCCCAACGCCGTTGCAAGCCCACGCACGCCGCCGCACTGGGCGCGGATTTCCTTGCCAAACGGCCACGGCGCATCGGGATTGATTTTGAGGGCGAACTGCGCGTTTTCGTGCAACGCCTGATAAAACGCCTGGCACTGCTCGCGCGCGCCGGGATCGCTACAGGCAATCGCCTCGCGCTCGGCCAGGTTGAGCTTGCGCGAACGGTCGCAGCCCACGCACCGCGACAGCAAGGCCCGTTCGAACGGGCAGCTGTGTTCGATGTAAGCCTTGCGGGCCAGTTTATATGCGGATTCGTTGTATTCAGCCATGCGGCATCATCTTCGCCAGAGCGTCGGGGCAGACGGCCGTTTTACCAGTCGTCGCCCGACAGCCGTTGATCCAGTTCGCGCTCGGCAGTCAGGGTTTCCTGCGCGGCGATTTCATCCCCGGCGAAGACCATCTTGTATTTGTCGCCGGTTTTGGGGTCCAGCGTCTTGCGCAGTGCGTTGGTGTGCGCCTTGGCCTCTTTAAAAGACGCCCATTCGCCCTGCTTTTCCAGCACCTTGAACATTCCCAGACGAAAAACGTAATAAGGCATGTTCGGTTCTCAACTCAACTTTCCGTGGCACTGCTTGTATTTCTTCCCCGAGCCGCACGGGCAGGGGTCGTTGCGGCCAACCTTGGGATAGGCATCAGCCGGGGAGGCTGTAGCGGCTGCGGCCTCGGCAAAGTCCTGCGCCTCGTCGTAGCCTGCGTGCTGGTATTGCACGTTGGACACGCCTTCGCTCAACTCGACTGCCCGCATATCCTCGGGCACACGCACTTGCACCGTGCTGGTGATCTGGGTGACTTCGGCCTTGATGCCGGTGAGCATGCCCGAGAAGAGTTCAAACGCTTCGCGCTTGTATTCCTGCTTGGGCTGCTTCTGCGCGTAACCGCGCAGATGGATGCCCTGCCGCAAATGATCAAGCGCCGACAGATGCTCGCGCCAGTGCGTGTCCATGCTTTGCAGCATCACCGAGCGCTCGAACTGGCGCAGGCCTTCCGCGCCGACCAGCGCTTCCTTCTCCGCGTGCGCGGCGTCGGCGGTGCTCATGATCTTCTTGCGCAGGCCATCCTCGTTCAGCGTCCTGTCCTCAGTCAGCCACTGCTGCAACGGCAACTCAAGCGCGAACTGCGCCTCCAGCGCCTTTTCCAGGCCGGCCACGTCCCACTGCTCGTCCATGCTGCCCGGTGCAATATACAGGTCGATGGCATCGCTCAGCACGTCGTTGCGCATGGCGCGGATGGTGTCGCCAATGTCCGCGCTCGCCAGGAGTTCGTTGCGCTGCTCGTAGATCACCTTGCGCTGGTCGTTGGAGACATCGTCGTATTCGAGCAGCTGCTTCCTGATGTCGAAGTTGCGTTGCTCGACCTTGCGTTGCGCGTTCTCGATCGCGCGCGTCACCCACGGGTGCTCGATCGCTTCGCCCTCGGGCATTTTCAGGCGGTCCATGATCGCAGCCACGCGGTCGGAAGCGAAAATGCGCAGCAGCGGATCTTCCAGCGACAGGAAAAAGCGGCTGGAGCCGGGGTCGCCCTGGCGACCGGAGCGGCCGCGCAGCTGGTTGTCGACGCGGCGCGATTCGTGACGCTCGGTGCCGATGATGTGCAGGCCGCCCGAAGCCAGCACGGCGTCGTGACGCGGCTGCCAGTCGGCCTTGAGCGCGGCGATGCGGCTGGCCTTGTCAGCGTCGGACAAGGCCTCGTCCTGATTAATGGCGTCGAGCTCTTTCTGGATGCTGCCGCCCAGCACGATGTCGGTGCCGCGGCCCGCCATGTTGGTGGCGATGGTGATGCCGCCCGGCAGGCCCGCCTGCGCGATCACCTCGGCCTCGCGCTCATGCTGCTTGGCATTCAGCACGTTGTGCGGCAGACCGGCTTTTTTCAGCTCGGCCGACAGGTGTTCGTTGGCTTCGATCGAGGTGGTGCCCACCAGTACCGGCTGGCCGCTGACATGGCGCGCGCGGATATCGTCGATTACCGCCTGATCGCGCTCGTGCCCGGTGCGATACACCTGGTCGTGCTCGTCCTTGCGGATCATCGGCCGATGCGTCGGGATGACCACGGTTTCGAGGCCGTAGATGCTCTGGAATTCGAAGGCTTCGGTGTCCGCGGTGCCGGTCATGCCCGACAGCTTCTCGTACATGCGGAAATAGTTCTGGAAAGTGATCGAGGCAAGCGTCTGGTTTTCCTTCTGGATCGACACCCCTTCCTTGGCTTCCACCGCCTGGTGCAGACCTTCCGACCAGCGGCGCCCGCTCATCAGACGGCCGGTGAATTCGTCGACGATGACGACTTCGTCGTTCTGCACCACGTAATGCTGGTCGCGGAAGAACAGCGCATGCGCGCGCAGGGCCGCGTAGACGTGGTGCATCAGCATGATGTTGGCCGCATCGTACAAACTGCCGCCTTCCGGCAACAGGCCCATTTCGGTGAGGATGGCCTCGATCTTTTCGTGGCCCGTCTCGGACAACAGCACCTGGCGCGACTTCTCGTCCACCGAGTAATCGCCCTCGGACTCCTCGTCCTTTTGCCGGATCAGTTTCGAGGGAACCAGATTCAATTGCTGGTACAGCGCGGTATTTTCTTCCGACTGCCCCGAGATGATGAGCGGGGTGCGCGCTTCGTCGATCAGGATCGAATCGACTTCGTCGATGATGCCGTAGGCCAGCGGACGCTGCACCTTCTCGCCCATCTGGTATTTCATGTTGTCGCGCAGGTAGTCGAAGCCGTATTCGTTGTTGGTGCCGTAGGTGATGTCGGCAGCGTACGCGGCCTGCTTTTCCTCGTCGGATATCTGCGACCGGTTGACGCCGGTGGTCAGCCCGAGGAATCCGTACAGCCGGCCCATCCATTCGGCGTCGCGGCTGGCCAGATAATCGTTGACCGTGACTACGTGCACGCCCTTGCCAGTCAGCGCGTTCAGGTACGCGGGCAGCGTCGACATCAGCGTCTTGCCCTCGCCGGTGCGCATCTCGGCGATCTTGCCGTCGTGCAACACCATGCCGCCCACCATCTGCACATCGAAGTGGCGCATGCCGAGCACGCGCTTAGACGCTTCGCGCACCACCGCGAAGGCCTCGGGCAGCAGCTTGTCGAGCGCTTCGCCGTTTTCGATCCGGGTTTTGAATTCGGCGGTCTTGCCGGCCAGATCAAAGTCGGACAATTTTTCCATCGCCGGCTCCAGCGCATTGATCGCTTTCACCTTTTGCAGGTATTGTTTGACCAGCCGCTCGTTGCGACTGCCAAAGACTTTTTTGAATATGGATTGCAGCATGAGGAACCCAAAATGCCCGCAGAACGCGGAAAATCGTCGAATTTTAGCATAGCGTCACGGCTTGCCCACGACGCCCGTGTGACACCCGCATGAGCACCTCCAGCCTGTCCGATCTGCTGGCCAGCCAGCTGCCGAGCGGTCTGGCGGTACGCGCCCGGGCGTTGCTCAACACCCAGGCCGCTCTGGAACGCGCGCTGCCCGCCGCTATCGCCGGTCATGTCCGCATCATGCAGATGGAAAACGGCGTACTGAGCCTGGCCTGCGACAGCGGCGCCGTCGCCAGCCGCCTGCGCCACCAGACCGATGCGCTGATCGCCAAACTGGCCAAACACGGCATTGTGGCGACGGCCGTACGCGTCAGCGTCAACCCCGAGCTGCATGCGCGCTACGTCCATCCCGTCGAAAAACACGGCCTGCCGGCGACCGCGCTGGCGGGGCTGTCAAATTTAAATGCCGGAATCGAAGACGGGCCGCTGAAAGATGCGCTGGAAAAACTTTTACGACACCATCAAAAAGACTGACTGCCGCCCGATCAAAACCGTCCTGTTGTTGAGAATGCTGTTCCAGACCCTCCCCGCGCTCAACTACACCCTGGCCATGAGCGGCATCCGGTTTCGCGACTATCTGATCGGTACGCCGCTTGGGCTGCCTATTCCTATCGCCTTGTATTGCGTGTTTTTTGATTACCTGGCGAGGGCTTTGCGGGTTGTTTGAATGGAATTCGTTGTACAGGCAAAAGGCAAGCCTGACCGCACCGAGTTTTGCTTGCCGTGTAGCAAGAAACTATCGAGTCTGACCCTGAGGTTTTCTGAGGTTTCACCCTTTTTCTGCTAAGGTATCCTGCCCTTCGATTAGCTCAATTTTTGCGTCTGCAAGTGAACTTAGAAGGTCAGCGAGTTTAAGCTCTGCGCGCTCAAGTGATAAATCACTTGAGCGCAAAAACTTAACAATATCCGTTGCAGTTTTTAAGCTACTCAGTGCTGCGCCAATTGTTGCAAGATCGGGCATTGCGGTACTCCTGTTGTGTGCTCTAACTAAGTTATAAAAATCCGGGCCAGTTCAGTCTGTCCTTTTTTAGTTCACCAACCAATCCACAAGGAAAACGAAATGAGCAAACCCCGAATTCTTGCATTGTCTATCGTGCTGTTGTTATCCGGCTGCGCAAGTTCTGGCGTCGTTCCACTCTCTGCTGACAAGCTCATGATTTCAAAGAACACCGCAAAAGTTGGAGGCGGTATTTCAGCCTCTGCTACTTCCGAAGTTCACGAAGAGGCGAATGACTTTTGCGCCAAGCAGGGGAAGAAAGTCGAGACAGTTGATCTGCAGCTGACTCCGGGCCGAGCTGGTTCGTTGGGTAATGTAACCCTTCAATTCAGGTGCATCTGAGTAGGCACGGCACAACGACAATTGGATTATTACTTTCAGAGGTGCTTATGGAGTTGCTCGTTTGGATTGCTGTCATTGCCTTGGCTGGCTGGTTTTGGAAATCCCTCCAGTATGACAAACAAACAACGTATGATTTCGATGTATGGATTCATTCATACGAAACAACATCATCGCCCTTTAAACGCTCAGGAATGGCGGTCGCCTTCCTAAGTCAATCCATTCATTTTGCATGGGCGATGGGAGCAATAAACAGCAAGCAAAGAGAGATCATTACCCGCCACCTCAAAAGTCAGCGTGCGACCACTTCACTAACGATGTTGCTGGGCACCGGACTGCCCGCAGTGATCCGCGTAGTAGGACAAAATGAAGTCTCCGACACTCCAGCCCGCGCTATTGGAATGCTGATGCTGTTGGCATGGATGTCGCCTGACAATGATCCAGAATCCGCGGTTCGGCAGCATCTTTTCTGCCGCTGAAACCCCATGTGTCCATGTGCGTGCACTCTGATGTTTCAGCGCATTGTTAATGTTAAAGTTTCTCACCTTTTTTTACCCGACCCGTATGAGCCAGAAAGAACCGGAGACCACCCTCGCTTTGGCTTTGGTGCCTTTCGAATAGTTTTCTCTTTCGAAGCAATTTCTTTTTTTAGTTCAATTCGTCCGGGTTCACTTTGGGTGAGGCGCAATTTCTCCTTTAGAGATCTAAGCTCATCACGAAGCTGGTTCAGGCTACTCTTCCTTTGATTATCTTTTTTAGTCTGACGCTCGCGGAGTTGCTTGGCATAGACTGCCGCCTGATACTCCAGCGGAACACCGCTCAGGTTTTTAGGGTACGCCGAGAAAACTCCATTTTCATCGACTAGCGAAATGCTCTTCGCCGTACTTGAGCATTTCTTATTCTTAACCGCGGTCTTAGTGGTCATAAGAACTCTAACGCTCAGCATCAGCGGCGGATTTGCCGCGACGAAGTGAAGGCAAATGTGTTGGCTGGATGCGACGAGAGGGAAATAGGGTCGCGATAATTCGTGCCGCCAAAACCCCAATCACCGCAGCACTACCCGCTCCACCACAAACAACAGCGCTGCAATAAACCCAACGACAACCGCGAAGCGCAGCACGCGACCGATATAACCCAAATACTTGCGGTTGCCGGTGAACAGCCACGCCAGTCCGAGCGCCGCCACGGCGATGAGCAGGGCGACGATCATCAAGCGAATGGCGATCATGCTGCGAGGGGATGCAGGCGCAGGAAGGCGGCGGGGACGTCCTCGTCGTGCTGGAAGCTGACGAATTCCCAGGATTCCTGGTGCTGCAGCAGTTCGCGCAGCAGGGCGTTGTTGAGGGCGTGGCCGGATTTGTAGGCCTCGAAGGCGCCGATGATGGGGTGACCCAGCAGATACAGATCACCAATAGCGTCGAGTACCTTGTGTTTGACGAACTCGTCGTCGTAGCGCAGGCCGTCCTGGTTCAGCACGCGGTATTCGTCCATGACGATGGCGTTGTCGAGCGAGCCGCCCAGCGCCAGGCCGTTGTTGCGCAGGGCCTCGACCTCGTGCATGAAGCCGAAGGTGCGGGCGCGCGCGACTTCCTTCGTATAAGCGGTGTCGGCGAAGTCGATGCTGACGGTTTTGCCGCTTTTGTCGAACACGGGGTGCTTGAAGTCGATGGTGAACTCGACCTTGAAGCCGTGGTGCGGGACGAAGCGCGCCCACTTGTCGCCGTCGCGCACTTCGACCGGCCGGGTGATGCGCACATAGCGCTTCGCCGCATCCTGCTCGACGATGCCGGCGGATTGCAACAGGAACACGAACGGCGCAGAAGAGCCGTCCATGATGGGAATTTCGGGGCCGGTAAGATCGACCCGCAGGTTGTCGATGCCCAAGCCCGCCAATGCGGACATCAAGTGCTCGACGGTGGATACCTTGGCGGCGCCGGATTCGAGCATCGAGCACAGCCGGGTGTCGGTGACCAGATAGGGGTCGGCTTTGAGTTCGGCGGGCGGATCGAGGTCGATTCGCCGGAACACAATGCCGGAATTGGGGGCAGCCGGGCGCAGGGTCATCTCGACCTTGGCGCCGGAATGCAGGCCCACGCCGGTGGCGCGGACGGGTGTTTTGAGAGTGCGCTGCTTGATCATCCTGTCATTTTAACCGGTCGCAGGGGGAGGGCGAGAGGCGTGCGGGCGCCGGGCGTGCGGCCAGGCGCCCTAATTGGGTTCACCCCCCCCGCCGCTTAGTCTGCCTGGCGACGCAGGAACGCCGGAATATCCAGGGTGTCGATGCCGGAATCGGTCATCGCCTGAATGGTGCGCGAACGACGGCTGGTCATCACGCTGGGCAGCTCTTCGCCGTTACCCATCATCATCGGCGCATCGTCGGTGCCGGTGCGGATGATCTGCATCGGCTTGGACTGCGAACGCGACACAGGATTGCCCAGACCGGTTGCGACCATGGTGACGCGCAACGATTCGCCCATTTCATCGTCGAGCACCTGGCCGACGATGACGCTGGCTTCTTCGGCAGTGAACGCCTTGATGGTGTTCATCACTTCGTGGATTTCGCGCATTTTCACGCTGGACGAAGCGGTGATGTTGACCAGCACGCCGCGCGCGCCGGCCAGGTTGACGTCTTCCAGCAGCGGGCTGGCGACGGCCTGCTCGGCGGCGATGCGCGCGCGGTTGTCGCCGCTGGCCTCGGCCGAACCCATCATCGCCATGCCCATTTCGCTCATCACGGTGCGCACGTCGGCGAAGTCGACGTTGACCAGGCCGGGGCAGTTGATGACTTCGGCGATGCCGCCGACCGCGCCGTGCAGCACGTTGTTGGCCGCCTTGAAGGCGTCGAGCATCGACACATCGTCGCCCAGCACCTGCATCAGCTTTTCGTTGGGGATGATGATCAGCGAATCGACGTGACGCGCCAGCGCCTCGATGCCGGCGTTGGCGGCGCGTACCCGTTTGCCTTCGAACAGGAAGGGCTTGGTGACGACGGCCACGGTGAGAATGCCGAGCTCCTTGGCGACCTCGGCCACCACCGGCGCGGCGCCGGTGCCGGTGCCGCCGCCCATGCCGGCGGTGATGAACAGCATG
>NCIF01000230.1 GCA_002256785.1 Hydrogenophilales bacterium 17-61-9 | reverse complement strand
GCCGTGGGCGATCGCCGCCGCGCGCTTGCCGTGGCTGGAGAACTCTTTCGCCAGGGCGGCGATGGTCTGCGCCGGGATGCCGCAGGCGGCGGCGTATTCATCCGGGCTGTGGAGGAAAGCCTGCTCGCGCAGCAGTTGCAGCGAGGATTTGACCTGAAGCGGCTGGCCGCCGACCTCGACCACGCCGCCCACGAACAGTTGCGCCGACATGGTGGCCTTGTCGTGAAATACGGTCTTGTCCTCGGCGTTGAGCACCACGAAGGGGTCGTTTTCCTTGTACCGCTCCTCCTCGGCGAGGACCAGCCCCAGGTCGGAGCCGCGCAAGAAACGGCCCTGGCGCGGATGGCCGGGCTCGACGACGACCAGGTGGGTAGCGTTGCTCCAGGACGGCTCGCCGGCCGCCTTCGCCACCGTCATGTTGGGGTGGGCGAGATAGTTTGCGTCGTAGCGCTGGTTTGCGAACAGCCAGCGCATCATGCCCATCACCAGCGCGCCGTCGGTGCCCGGCTTGATCGGAATCCAGCGCCCGCGTTCGCCGGCGGCCAGGTTGTTGGCGTTGGTCAGAACCGGATCTACCACCACGTAGTTCAGCTTGCCCTCGGTGCGGCCCTTAGCCAGCATTGCGCCCTGGCGTTTGAACGGATTGCCCGCATTGGCGGGCGCGGTGCCGATGAAGAGCGCGAATTCCGTGTTGGCGAAATCCGGCTTGCCGTGAGGCATTTTTTTCATGTCGCCGAACAGGGCGCCGGAGCCGGAACGGTAGGCGCCCCCGCAGTAGGAACCGTGGCCGACGAAGTTCAGCGTGCCGTAAGCCTGCTGCATGAAGCGCTTGCCGAAGGCCAGACGGCCATCGTTGACGCTGGTGATGAGGGCCACCTGGTTCACTTTCGGCCCCAGTTCCGGGCGCTGCGGGTCGATCGGGGTGGTCAGGTCGCGCAAGGCCTTCAGGCCCTCGACCGGGCCTTCGCCGAAGAGGTCGCCGCCTTCGGTCAGTTCGCGGATCAACTGTTCGAACGGAATCGGTTCCCATTGTCCCGAATTGCGCGGGCCGACCCGCTTCATCGGGCGCAGTACCCGGAACGGCGAGTCCATCTGTTCGAGCACCGCGTTGCCGCGGCCGCAGGCGGTGGAGCGCCCCGCCAGGCCCTTGTCCTGGAAACCCGAGATGGCGACGAAGCTGTCGCGGATCGACGCCTTCATCGGCAGGTGCGGCTCGGTGGAGAGCGGGCTGTAGGGGTTGCCGGCGACGCGCAGCACCTTGCCGCTGGCCCGGTCGATGCGCACCCGCACGCCGCACATCGTGGTGCAGCCGTAGCACATGGTGTAGCTCACCTGCTGCGCCGGATTCACCTTCAGCGCCCCGGTCGCCGGGTCAACGGTGAATTCGGGTTCCAGCGAGGCGCCGTGGTACTGGTTCTTCGGCGGATCGCGGTCGAGCAGCGGGCTGAACATGCGCTTGGCGGTGGCGCTGAAACCGGCGCCGAAGGCGAGCAGGCCACCGGCGGCGAGAATTTTGCGGCGGGTGTTAATGGTCATGACATTCTCCTTAGGCCTGGGCGCGGCGCTGGCCGGCCCAGGGCAGTACTGAGATAAGCAGGATCAGGACAGCGATCCACAGGCCGGCGGTG
>NCIF01000103.1 GCA_002256785.1 Hydrogenophilales bacterium 17-61-9 | reverse complement strand
GCACGATGGACAGCAGCGAATCCATGCCCCTGAGGTATTTGGACGGCACCGGCACGATGGTTTTGGCGGCGATCATGCCGGGCAGATGGGCCGCGCCGCCAGCGCCCGCGATGATGGCCTTGAGTCCGCGCGCGTCGGCGCTGGCGGCATACTCGTAGAGCAGATCCGGCGTGCGGTGCGCGGACACCACCAGGGTCTCGAAGTGGATGCCCAGTTGCTTCAACAGCATCGCCGCGTGTTTCATCACCTCCCAGTCGCTGGAAGACCCCATCACCACTCCCACTTGAGGTGCGCTCATTGTGTTGATCCCAGGCGTGTGAAAGGCGGCATTTTAACGCGGAGACGCGCAACATAAACAAAAAGCCCCGCATCAGCGGGGCTTTTGGCGAAGCGGGCGGTTGGTTTGATGCTTACACGCAACCGGTCGGCTTCGGGGTGCCGGCGTAGCGACCGGCTTGTTTGGCGGGACCAAACGGGAACAGGTCGAACAGGAATTTCTTGTCGCCCCACTCGGCGCCAAACTCTTCCTTCAGGCCTTTTTGCAGAAAGCGCAGGTTGGGGGCGGTACCGTTCTGGGAAAACTGGTCACGCATGTGGTGAATGACCTTCCAGTGGTTTTCGCCGAGTTCCAGGTTGTCATCCTTGGCCAGTGCGACGGCCAGCTCTTCCGACCAGTCTTCCAGGTTGACCAGATAGCCTTCGGGGTCGGTTTCGACCATCTTGCCGTTGATTTCGCGTTCCATGCTCAGTCCTTGCTCAATGAATAAACTCAATGCCGCACGATAGAATAACCAAGTAAATTAGTCAACTACCTGAAGGGGGAAGATTCAGGCTGGCGCGTTTTGCCCGGCTGTCGCGTTTTATTTTCCGGCCACTTTGCCGCCCGCCGCCTTCCAGGCCTCGATGCCGCCCTCGATGAAGCGCGCTTTCACGCCTTCGGCCTGCAGGCGATCCACCACGCTGTTCGAGACGCCGCCGCCGCGCACGCAGTAGATCACCACGTCCAGCGTGCGCGGAACGGCGCCGATCCAGGCGTCGATCTTGTCCGGGTTCTTCCACATTGCGCCGGGAATGATTTCGCTGGAGGCGGCGAAATCGGCTTCGCGCCGCACGTCGAATACCAGGGCGGCGTCGGGGTTCAGCTTCGCGGGCGCGATGGTGCGCGGCAGATCCGGGCATTTTTCGGTCGGGTTGGCGCAGCCGCAGCGCTTCAGGGGCGGGGTTCCGGGTTCCATACTGTCCTCACATAAAAAACGAATACGTTAATCCGAGCAGCGCGCATACGCCGATCACTTTCATGATATCGGCCTGGTATTTCCATAGCGCAACAAACGAGGCGATGGCGACGATGAGCGGGAATCCGTCGAATACCCCGGCGAACGGCGCGTCAGGCGTTCCCTGCGGCCAGAACGTGTGCCAGGCGAAGAAGGCGGCCAGGTTGAGTATGACGCCGACCACTGCGGCGGTAATGCCGGTGAGCGGCGCGGTGAACTTGAGTTCGCCGCGCGTCGCCTCGATCAGCGGGCCACCGACCAGGATGAACAGGAAGGACGGCAGGAAGGTGAAGAAGGTGGCCACGGCCGCGCCGGCGAGACCGGCTGCGATCGGGTTGTCGAATATGCCCGTGGCGACGCCGCCGAGATAGCCGACCCAGGTGACGATCATGATCAGCGGCCCAGGGGTGGCTTCGCCCAGCGCCAGGCCGTCCATCATCTGTGGGCCGGTGAGCCAGCCGAACTGTTCGACCCCGCCCTGGTACACGTAGGGCAGCACCGCATAGGCGCCGCCGATGGTGAGGAAGGCCGCCCTGGTGAAGAAGTCGCCCATGTGAAAGAGGTCCGGCATGCCGTAGATCGCCGCCATCGCCCCCAGCCAGATCAGCACGAAGGCAGCGAGTTTCCACGCGAGCTTGCGCCAGGAAAAGCGCGCATGGGCCGGCGGCGGCGTGTCGTCGTCGATGATGGCGGGGCCGTATTCCTTCGCGCGGGCGCCGTGGCCGCCGCCGCTCTTGAACTTGCCCGGCGCGAGTGTGCCGCCGATCGCGCCGAGCAGGCCCGCGGCCAGCACGATCCACGGAAAGGCGATGCCGAACACGAAGATGCCGATGAAGGCCAGCGCCGCTATTCCCCACAGCACCTCGTTCTTCAAGGCCCGGCTGCCGATGCGCCATGCCGCGAACAGCACCACCGCCACCACCGCCGGCCGGATGCCGTAGAAGATGCCCTGCACCCACGGCAGGCTGCCATACGCGAGATAGAGGCCGGCGAGCAGCGATAGCAGCAGGAAGGACGGCAGGAAAAACAGCACGCCGGCGATGATGCCGCCTTTCACGCCGTGCATCAGCCAGCTGATGTAGATGGCGAGTTGAGTCGCCTCCGGCCCCGGCAGCAACATGCAGTAGTTGAGCGCGTGCAGGTAGCGGTGTTCGGAAATCCAGCGGCGTTTTTCGACCAGTTCCTGGTGCATCATAGCGATTTGTCCGGCGGGGCCGCCGAAGCTGATGAAGCCGAGTTTGAGCCAGAATTTGAAAGCGGCGCCGAGGGTGACGGGCGCGGGTGCGGATGAAGATGCGGTGTCCAAGTGTCTTGCTCCAGATTGATTGGATAAATACCAGACTTGGACGGGACACCGTCTTAAGGGCGGTCAGCCCATATGCCGGGGGACTGGCGCCCCGACGGCCGGATGTTACGACAGGCCTTCGGCATCTGTCCAGCCGGGTCGCCGACGTGAGCGGGGTGTCCGCATGGCAATGCGCTCGGGGGCTGCGCGCCCGCGCGCATCAATCAGGATCGGCTCAGAGCTGAATCCGCACCTTGGGAACGCGGCTCATGATCTCGATTGATTCATCGAACCGGATCTGGTCGGGATTGTCGGCGGACATGCCGGCCAGCGTTTCGAGCAGCTCATCCTGCTCGAGAATCTGGCGGGTGCCATCGGCCAGGTGCAGGTAAGCGGCCCACGGCACAAACTGGGTCAACGGGAAGTGGCTCTGGTCGGTCGGCGACAGGTCGATGTTGATGCCGGAAATGAACAGCATGTTCTTGTCGTGCATGGCCGGGTTGTGGGCCAGGCTGCGGTAGGTGCGGTCGAACTCGGCCTGGGTGTTGACGCAGGCCGCGGTCAGCAAGGGGTGTTTCGCACTGACGATCCAGGGCATCGGCGCCAGCATGTTGCGTTCGAGCTGATCCTGGAAGGGGTCGTGGTTGGCGAAAATGCGCTTGAAGTAAAAATCCTCGGGCGCAAGCCGGTCCCCTAGCTCGACACTGCCGTGCTCGGGCCACGACGATACGCCCAGGCGTTCAATCAGCGCATCGGCCGCCGGCAGCGCGTAGGCCGTGCTGAGGGTGTTGAGAGTGAAAAATTTACCCGTGGCATCGTGTTGAACCAGCCGCTCAAGGTTGAGAAACAGTCCTTGTGTGCGCTCGGTGTTGAGCAGCAGGTTATCGACCAGCACCACGGGTTGTCCGTCAAAACGCGTCAGGCGGACGTTTTCGCGCGCGTAGCGATATTCGGTGCGATACCACTCGAGGATGTAGCCGATCTTGCCGCAGCTGCAGCTGTTGTGGGCGTTTTCAGTGTGGAGGCGCCGATATACGCCGAATTCGCCCGTGTCCGGGTCATGGCCAACGTGGCTGGATTGCAGCAGCATCAGGTCCTTGCCGTGGTCGGCATGCGGGCCGTGACGATCAACCGATACGATGCCGCCCACGCGACCGTGGTTGAACGGAAACACGCCAAAATGCTTGGCCAGGAGGATGATCGGCACCCCCTGGCTTTCGTCCGAGCAAAAGGCGCGCGAGGGCATGATGCTGTCCCGGGTAAACCCCAGTTTGAGGCACCAGTTATAAAGTTTTGGAATGAAATTGCTGTAACACAGCGCCTGATTCTCGATACGGAAGGATTGCAGCGCACGCGTGATGCCGGAAGGGTTGGAGAACATGCCTGGGGGGTCGGGTAAGGTGATTAGGGTTTGCTGATATAATAACAAGTTATCCTTATAACTCGTTCCGCGCAGCCAGCGCAGAATCTGATCGACTTGCCGCCATGCAATCTCCGCTGAATCGATTTGCCCGTTTTCTTCCTTTTTTGGGCTGGTTTCCGTTGAAATCGGACTCGGTCAAGATCAATTTCCTGGCCGGCCTGACCGTTGCGCTGGTATTGATTCCGCAGTCGATGGCGTACGCGCAGCTGGCCGGCTTGCCTGCGTATTACGGCCTGTATGCAGCGTTCCTGCCGGTGGCGATCGGGGCCATGTTTGGGTCGTCGAATCAGCTGGCGACCGGCCCGGTGGCGGTGGTGTCCCTGCTGACCGCATCGGCGCTGGCGACCCTGGCCCCGCCTGGCAGTGAAGACTTCATCGCGCTGGCGATCATGCTGACGCTTCTGGTGGGCTTGATTCAGCTGGCGCTGGGCGTATTCAAGCTGGGCGTCATTGTTAACTTCCTGTCGCATCCTGTCATTGTCGGCTTCACCAACGCGGCGGCGATCATCATTGGCTTGTCGCAACTCTCCAAGCTGCTTGGCGTGTCGATGCCGCGCACCGAGTCTTTCATCAACGACATCATCGGTGTGTTCAGGCAGGCGGGCGATGCGCATTGGCCGACGGTGGCCATGGGCGTGGGCGCGATGGCGCTGATATGGGGGTTGAAGAAATACGCGCCCAGGATGCCGGGGGTGTTGATTGCGGTGGTGTTGTCGACGCTGATTTCGTGGGCGGTCGGGTTTGAGCAGAACGCGAAGGGTGTGGCCGCGCATGTGGCCGATGCCGAATTGCGGGCGCAGGTCGACAAGGTGGCGGCGGCCGCCGCCGAAGTGGATCGGCTGAACCATCAAATTGCCGCAAAAAATGCAGCGCTTAATGCCGCGGTCAAGGCGGCTGGGCAGGGCAGCATTGATGCCGTCAAACTCGATGCGGAAGTTGCGTTGGCCAACCTGGCGCTTGATGATGCGGAAAAAACCTCCGGCGATGTGCGCAAGTCCATGCGCCGGATACTGGTCGTGCGGCAGGTCGATGAGGACGACAGGACGGTTGCGATTTACCCGGTGGGCAAGGCGCCTGAGGGCGTCGATCTGGATTCGACCCAATACCGGATTAGCAAGGTCACCCGGGACGGCGCGTTCAAGCTGGTCGGGGGCGGCGAAGTGGTTGGCGCCGTGCCGGAAGGCCTGCCGGCGATATCGGCGCCGACGCTGAATATGGACAAGCTGGGCGCGTTGCTGTCAGCCGCTTTGGTGATTTCGCTGGTGGGCTTCATGGAGGCGATTTCCATTGCCAAGGCCGTCGCCTCCAAAACCAGGCAGCGCCTGGATCCGAATCAGGAGCTGATCGGTCAGGGCGTGGCGAATATCGTGGGCAGTTTTTCGCAGGCCTATCCGTCTTCAGGCTCGTTTTCGCGCACCGCGGTGAATGCCAACATGGGCGCAACCTCGGGCTTGTCGTCGGTGTTTACCTCGGCGATCGTGCTGGTCACGCTGCTGTTCCTGACGCCGATGCTGTACCACTTGCCGCAGGCGGTGCTGGCGGCCATTATCATTATGGCGGTCGGCGGCTTGGTGAACATCGAGGCGGTCAAGCATGCCTGGCATGCGCACAAGCATGACGGCGCGGCCGCTGTCGTGACTTTCGTGGCCACGCTGCTGTTCGCGCCGCATCTGGACAACGGCATTCTGGCGGGCGCCGGGCTGGCGATCGTGTTGTTCCTGCTGCGCACCATGAAGCCGCGGGTGGCGCTGCTGGGGCGTTATACCGACGGCACCCTGCGCGACATCAAGGTCAATCCGGACATGCCGACCAGCGAGCACATCATGGCGCTGCGCTACGACGGCTCGCTGTATTTCGCCAACGTGTCTTATTTCGAGGATGCGGTGCTGGAAGGGCTGGCCGAGCGTCCCAAAGCCAAATATGTGCTGATCGTGGGCGACGCCATCAACCAGCTGGACGCCTCGGGCGAGGAAGTGGTGCACCATTTGATCGACCGCCTGAAAGCGGCGGGCATTACCCTGGTGTTTTCGGGCCTGAAAAAACAGGTGCTGGACGTGATGCGCAACACGGGTCTGTTTGATTTGCTTGGCCAGGAGAATATTTTCCCGACCGAGGGTCAGGCGATTGCCGCCATTTACGAACGCCTGGGCGATACGGCCAAGGGCGATCTGTTCTGTCCGGTGAAACCGGCAGCGGCCTGATCGGAGCCTCGTCTTGGAAATCAATTCCATCACCAAGAAGCTGCTGTTCAACACCATCCGCGTCGATACGGTGCTGGAGGACGGCAGCGAAGGCTCCGGAACCGCCTTCGTGTTCAGCCATGCCTCGAGCGGCGGCGTGCACACCTTTGTCGTCACCAACCGCCATCTGGTTGAAGGCGTGCGCAGCGGCGGCCTGGTGTTTACCCAGAAAAAACACGGCCAGCCGGCATTGGGCGAACGCTTTCAGATCAATATCAACGATTTTTCGCATGCCTGGTTCCTGCACCCGGACACGGAGGTGGACCTCGCCATTATTCCGTTGCGCCCGCTGGAGCAAGCGGCGCGCGATCAGGGCGCCGAGTTGTATTACCACGCGATCGACAGCCATCTGGTGCCCGATGCCGCAGCCTTGCGCGCGCTCGATGCGATGGAGCAGGTGATCTTCATCGGCTACCCCAGCGGGGTGTGGGATCAGGTCAACCTGATGCCGATCATGCGGCGCGGCACCACCGCCACACCGATGGAGCTGAATTTCGAAGGCCGTCCGGAGTTTCTGATCGATGCGGCGGTCTATCCCGGCTCCAGCGGCAGCCCGGTCTTTGTCTATCAACCGGATTCCCTGCGCCCGGCGCAATCGGGCGGCGGCAAAAAGTTTCTCTTCGCCGGCGTGGTGGCCGCGGTGTTCTTCCGCGAGGAAGCCAATCAGCTGGTGCCGCTTCCGGTGCCGCCCAACAACCAGCAGCCTACGGTGATCGGGTCGGAGATGATCGATCTGGGTCTGGTGATCAAGTCCGAGGCGGTCATGGCGGCCATCAAGGCCTATCTGCGCGAAGCCGCCTGATCTCCCCGGATTTGCATGCATAAGACAAACTGATGGTCTTGATTATCAGCATTCATTGTTAATGATGGCTCTTTTTGCTTAAGGTGTAGCCGACGTCCTGCCGCAACGGCAGAAAAAACGGACCGACACCTTAAACATGCGCGCGCCATGGAAGCATGGCGCCGGCACGGGGAGCTGCGATGGATGTAAGCAATCTGCTGATACCGGCGGTTTTATTTTTTGCCCTGGGGTTTCTGGCGCAGGGGCTCAAGTCCGATCTCAGGTTTCCGCCCGAACTGGCCAAGGCGCTGTCGATTTACCTGCTAATTGGCATCGGCCTGAAAGGGGGCATCGAGCTCTCGCATGCGCAGCTGGGCGAAGCGGTTGAGGCCGTTATTGCGGCGCTGGTTCTGGGCTTTGGGCTGCCGATTGCGGCGTATGTCATTCTGCTGGCCGGTCGGCTCGACAAGCTCAACGCATCGGCGATCGCTGCGCACTACGGTTCGGTCAGCGCGGGCACGTTTCTGACCGCGATCGCGTATCTCAACGCGCAGCAGATCACGTACGAATCCTATCCGGTCATCATGCTGGCGATCATGGAGTCGCCGGCCATTATTGTCGGCCTGTTGCTGGCCCGGTTTTCGCGGGGTAGCGCGACCCATCAGGATGAGAATGCGCGCGAAAATCACATGGGCGAACTGTTGCGCGATGCGTTTACCAACGGCAGCGTGATTCTGCTGTTTGGCGGCATGACGATCGGGTTTGTCGTCAAGCCCGACGCGCTGTCCACGATCACGCCGTTTTTCAGCACGCTGTTCATGGGCGCGCTGTCGCTGTTTCTGCTGGAAATGGGGATGGAGGCCGGCAAGCGTATCGGCGAATTCAGGCGAGTCGGCTGGTTTCTGGTTGCGTTTGGCGTGCTGATGCCGCTGATTGGAGGCGCGGCCGGCTTGCTGGTGGGCCATTATTGGCTAGGATTCGGCATGGGCGGCACCATGCTGGTGGCGGTGTTAGGCGCTTCGGCGTCCTACATCGCAGTGCCGCCGGCCATGCGCCTGGCCATCCCGGAAGCCAATCCGTCCTATTATTTAACCTTGTCGCTCGGGGTGACGTTTCCGTTCAACGTGATCATCGGCATCCCGCTTTATCATTATTTCGCTGCCCGCCTGACGGGTGGATGACGGATTGATTTCAAATAAAGGCTAGCGCATGGCTCAATTTCATCCCATGAAGCTCATCAATGTCATCGCCAACGCAACGCTCGAAGAGCGGCTGGTTGATATTGCCAATGCGCATGACACCTCGGGTTATACCGTTCTGGAAGCGCGCGGCGCCGGGAGTGCGGGCTTGCAGACCGGCGTGCTGGAAGGCGGCAGCAATATCCTGTTCATGCTGATCGTGACCGAAGCCAAGCTGGATGACGTGATGCTCGACGTTGAAAAATTGATGAAGCGTGGTCATCATCTGGTGTGTTTTGTGTCGGATACGCAGGTGCTGCGGCGCGAGAAGTTCGCAAGCCAGAGATAATCAAAAGTTGCGTTGACTCAGGCCCGGGGTTGCGCCAGCAGGCTGCCGGCTTCGGTCATGACGAAATCGAGAAAAGCTTGTGCAACAGCCGAAAAACGCTTGGCGGGACGGTGCACGACATACCAGTGACGCAGGATCGGGAATCCCTGCACGTCCAGAATCGCCAGGCGGCCCAGGGCACGCTCCATTTCGAGGGTGTGGATCGAGACCACCCCCAGGCCCAGGCCGGCTTGCACGGCCTGCTTGATGGCCTCGTTGCTGCTCATTTCCATGGCGGTGGTGAGGCGGATTCCCGCCGCGTCGAAGAAACGCTCGGCGGCCATGCGCGTACCCGAACCCGGTTCGCGGCTGATGAAACTCTCGTCGGTCAGGCGCGCAGGCAGAATGGCCTGTTCGCTCGCCATCGGATGGCTCGGCGCGGCAATCACCACCAGGGGGTTTTCCATGAAGGGGTGGGCCACCAGATTGGATTCTTCGGGGGGGTGGCCCATGATTGCAAGATCTTTGTCAGAATCGCCCAATTGCGTGAGAATATGCTCCCGATTACTCACATCCAGGCTGACCTTTACCCCGGGATAGCGCTGGCAGAATGTGGCAAGGAGGCGGGGGGCAAAATAATTAGCCGTGCTGGCAACCGTAATATTTAATTGACCGCGGCGGACGCCGCGCATTTCTTCGAGTTCAAGCCGGGCTTCCTGGACCTGAGCCAGTATCCCCTGTGCGTGACGGTAAAAAGTGCGCCCCGCATCGGTCAGCCGGATTTTCTTGCCGATCTGTTCGAACAAGGGC
>NCIF01000102.1 GCA_002256785.1 Hydrogenophilales bacterium 17-61-9 | reverse complement strand
TTATCGCCTACGATGAAGTGCCCGCCGATAAAATCGTGCAGGTGAGCACGGAAATGACTTTTGAGGAGGGCGCATGAGCGTGCGGATATTTGTGGCGGCCAATGCGCGCGAAGGCCTGGCTCGCGTTCGCCGCGAGCTGGGCGAAGACGCCGTGGTGTTGTCCACGCGTCCCCACCCCAGGGGCGTTGAATTGCTGGCAAGCCCGTATGGCGATCTGGCTGAGGGGGTTCCCGGCGACGCGCCGGATACGGCGACCAGCTCGCGCATTCTGTCCGAACTGGGGCGTTTGCGCGGCATGTTGCAAAACCAGCTGGCGGGCTTTGCCTGGGGCGCCGCCAGGCGCCGCGACCCGGCGCGGGTGGCGATGATGCAAACCCTGTTTGCCGCGGGGTTTGGCAGTTCGCTGGCCCGCACCCTGGCCGCACGTTTGCCGCGCGGACTCGGTGCCGAGGCCGCCCAGCGCTGGTTGCGCCAGGTGCTGATTCGTAATCTGCCGGTGCAATCCCGGGCCGCCGATTTGTTGATCAAAGGTGGGCGTTATGCCTTGGTGGGTTCGACCGGGTCGGGCAAAACCACGACGCTGGCCAAGCTTGCTACGCGTGGCGTGGATGCACACGGCGCCGATCAGGTGGCGCTGGTGTCGACCGATGCCTATCGCATCGGCGCCGCTGCGCAGCTGGCGGTCTATGCCGATTTGCTGGGGGTGGCGCTGCATGTGGCGGACGACCCCAAAAAGCTGGCCATGCTGTTGCCGCAACTCGCTGCCAAAAAGCTGGTGCTGATCGATACCGCCGGTTTTGCCCCGTCCGACCCGCGCACCCGCGAAGGCCAGGCGCTCGATGCGCTGGGCGTGGAGCGTTTCGCGGTGATCGCCGCCAATCAGCAAGGCGCGGCCATCGAGCAGGCGATGACGCGTTTCGGCCACGGTGCGGTCGCCTGCATTCTCACCAAGCTTGACGAGGCGCCGCAGCCCGGCGGCGCGCTCGACAGCCTGATTCGTCACCGGCTGCCATTGGCGTATATCAGCGGAGGGCAGCGCGTGCCTGAAGACCTCCACCCCCCCAACGCCACCTACCTGATCGACCGCGCGCTCAAAGGGGGGTTGCTTGCAACGCCCTATGCGCTGGATGCCGAGGATTGGCCGTTGTTTGCGGGTGTCGAAGCCGAACGCGAGGCGCGCACGATGCATTCTGACGGGCATGCAGGCGCACGCACCCTGAAGGGCAGCCATGCCCGCTGACCAGGCAGCCGGGCTGCGCCGACGCAATGCCCGGCTGTCGGCGAGCTGCACCCACTGTTTTTTTGAAGCGGCTATTTCCAGTACGCGACTGATGCATGCGCTGCATCGGCTCGGCCAGGTTGCGCTGCTGGTCGATATGTGCGGCCGGCTGTTTGCCGATTCGTCACCGCGCAGCCTGTTTGACTGGAGGCGGCAGCTAGAGCGCAACCAGTTGAATATACTGCCGCAGACATACGGCGACGGATGGCATGCGCCCGGCGTGCGGGCGGATGCCCCGAATTTGCAGCGTGCGGTGCAGGCCTATGACAGCATCGTATTCGATGCAGGGCCGATTGGAAGCAGGATGGCATTGCTTCCCGGTACGCTGAATCATGTGATCGTCGAAGTGCATTCCACCGAGGATGCAATGCGGCGTGCGTACAGCATGCTTAAAACCCTGTCTCACGCGGGCGATAATGTGAGCATTACCCTGTTGGGCGACACGGCTGCGTGCGGGCATGTACGGGCTGCAGGCGACCATTTCCTTGCCCCGTCGTTTATTCAGGCAATTCATGGCGTTGCGTACGATGATGGCGCATTCGCTGCGCTTGCCGTTAGAATGGCGGGCGAGGAGACGCATCGGATGACGCGTTGCAAATAAGGGAAAAACCCGAACCATGGCAGGCAAACAAACGTCGCTTGACGAGCAAGTCAATAAATATGCGCCGCTGGTCAAACGTATTGCGTACCACATGATGGCGCGCCTACCCGCCAGCGTGGAAGCGGACGACCTCATTCAGGTCGGACTGATCGGTTTGATGGATGCAGTATCCCGCTTCGACGGCACCCAGGGCGCCCAATTCGAATCCTATGCGACCCAGCGTATCCGCGGTTCCATGCTTGACGAACTGCGTGAAGCGGATTGGTTGCCGCGTCACGTCCGGCAAAAGTCGCGCCAGATCGAAGCGGCGATTCACCGGCTGGAACAACGCAATGGCAAGCCGCCGTCGGAGCAGGAAATCTCTGCCGAAATGGGACTGGCCATCGATCAATACCAGTCCATGCTGGGCGACGTGAAGTGTTCGCAGCTGTTGTATTACGAAGATTTCTCGGACGAAGACAGCGCCAGTTTTCTGGAGCGCTATCTGGTCGACGGCAGCAACGATCCGCTGGCCGTGCTGGAAGACGGCGGCTTTCGCGACAGCCTGGTCGCAGCCATCCATCATCTGCCCGAGCGCGAGCGCAGCATGATGGGCATGTACTATGAACAGGACATGAACCTGAAGGAAATCGGCGTGGTGCTGGGCGTGTCCGAATCGCGCGTTTGCCAGTTGCATTCGCAGGCGGTTGCGCGTCTGCGCGCCCAGCTCAAAATCTGGAAAGACTGATTCAGGTTCGGCCATGTTGGGCCTGTGCAGCGCACAGCATCGATAAATCCGCGATAATGGGACTTGTCTATCTCACCTGCATTCGTCGTTATGAGCCAAGCCGAGCTGAAGAAAAAAGCCCTCGATTACCATCGCCTGCCCAAGCCGGGCAAGCTGTCGGTTGAATCGTCCAAGCCCTGTTCCACCCAGGCCGATTTGTCGCTGGCCTACACGCCCGGCGTGGCGCAGCCGGTGCTGGAAATCGCCAAAAACCCCAGGAAGGCCTACGACTACACCAACAAGGGCAACCTGATTGCCGTGATCACCGACGGCACCGCGATTCTGGGCCTGGGCAACCGCGGCCCGCTTGCCGCCAAACCGGTGATGGAAGGCAAGGCCGTGCTGTTCAAGCAGTTTGCCGGCATCGACGTGTTCGACATCGAAGTCTCGGCCAAAACGCCGCAGGAATTCATCAAGGTGGTCGAGGCCATCGCCCCCACATTTGGCGGCATCAACCTCGAAGACATCGCCGCGCCGCACTGTTTTGAAATCGAGGCCGCGCTGCGCAAAAGTCTCGACATCCCGGTCTTTCACGACGACCAGCACGGTACCGCCGTCATCATCTGCGCCGGCCTCATCAATGCCCTGTACGTTCAGGGCAAGACACTGGAGACGGCAAAAATCGTCTGTCTGGGCGCCGGCGCCGCCGGCATTGCTTCGATGAACCTGCTGGTGGCGATGGGCGCGAAAAAGAGCAGCATCCTTTTCGTGGACTCCAAAGGCGTGGTCCACAAGGAGCGCACCGATCTCAACAGCTTCAAGAAAGCCTTTGCGCGCAAAACCAGACTGCGCACGCTGGCCGAGGCGATGAATGGCGCCGATGTCTTTGTCGGCGTCTCGGGCGCCAACCTGGTGAGTCCGGCGATGGTGAAAAGCATGGCCGACAAGCCGGTGGTGTTTGCGCTGGCCAATCCCAATCCGGAAATCCTGCCGGAAAAAGCCCGTGCCGCGCGCAGCGATCTCATCATGGCGACCGGGCGATCGGACTATCCCAATCAGGTCAATAACGTGCTGGGCTTCCCGTTCATTTTTCGCGGCGCGCTCGATGCCCGCGCCAGGGAAATCACCCAGGACATGCTGATTGCCGCGGTGGTCGCGCTGGCTGAACTGGCGCGCGAGCGGGTGCCGGCATCGGTACTCAAGGCCTACAAGCTGAAGAAACTCAAGTTCGGCCCGGACTACATTCTGCCCAAGCCGTTCGATCCGCGGCTGCTCGAACGGGTGCCGCCGGCGGTGGCCAGGGCGGTGAAAAAGGCGCCGGTCGCGCGCCGCTAAATCCACAAACCGGGAAACCTGCCCTGGCTTTGAAACCACCCGCGCGCCCCGTTTACCTCGATGTGTTCCGCATTCATTTGCCGCTTGCGGGCTGGGTGTCGATCCTGCATCGGCTGTCGGGCGCACTGTTGTTTGCGGCTTTTCCGTTTGGGGTGTGGGCCCTGTCGGTTTCTCTGTCGGATGCAGCGGGTTTTCAGCGCATGGCAGCGTGGCTCGCGCATCCCTTGAGCAAGCTGTTGCTGGTGTTGCTGATCTGGGCGTTTACCCATCACGGGCTGGCCGGGTTGCGGCACCTGGCGCTGGATGTGCACTGGGGCGTGGCGCGTCGCGCTGCACGGCACAGCAGCATGGCGGTCATGGTGGCAACGGGCCTGATTACGCTTCTTGCCGCCTGGAGGCTGTTCGCATGAAATCGGCCACAGGTTCGCATAGCGGTACCGGCGTTTGGCTGTTGCAGCGCGCCACGGCCCTGCTGCTGGCGCTGGTCTTGCCTGTTTTGTCGATTGTTTTCCTGGCGGCCTTGCCGCTCGACTTTGCCGGCTGGCAGGCACTGTTGGCCCCGCTGTGGCGCCGGGTGTTGCTGCTGTTGACCGGTGCGGCGCTGGCTTTGCATGCCTGGGTGGGGATGCGCGATATTTTCATGGATTACGTTCATCCTGTCGGGATGCGGCTGGCATTGACGCTGGCGGTCATCGTCATTCTGGCCGGCAGCGTGGTGTGGCTGGCGGCGGTGTTGTTCAGCGCACCTGCCTGGAGCGGGGCATGAATACGCGCCGCTTCGATGCGCTCATCATCGGCGGCGGCGGAGCCGGCCTGCGCGCGGCGCTGCAACTGGCACGCGCTGACTACACCGTCGCGGTGGTGTCCAAGGTGTTTCCGACGCGCTCGCACACGGTGTCGGCGCAGGGCGGCATTACCGCCGCGCTCGCCAACGTCGACGAAGACCGCTGGGAATGGCACATGTACGACACGGTCAAGGGCGGCGACTGGCTGGGCGATCAGGACGCGATCGAGTTCATGTGTCGCGAAGCCGCGCACGCCGTGTACGAGCTTGAGCACATGGGGCTGCCGTTTTCGCGTCTGGACAACGGCAAGATTTATCAGCGTCCCTTCGGCGGGCAGTCGAAAAATTTCGGCGGCGAGCAGGCCACGCGCACCTGCGCCGCCGCCGACCGCACCGGCCATGCGCTGCTGCATACGCTGTACCAGCAGAACATCAAGCACCGCACCCGGTTCTTCGACGAATACTTTGCGCTCGATCTGCTGCGCGATGCCGAGGGTTACTGCCTTGGCATCACTGCCATGAGCATCGAAACCGGCGAGCCATTGTTGATCGAAGCGCGCACCACCTTGCTGGCCACCGGCGGGGCAGGGCGGGTGTTCGGCAACAGCAGCAACGCCATGATCAACACCGGTGACGGCCTCGGCATGGTGTTGCGCGCCGGGTTGCCGTTGCAGGATATGGAATTCTGGCAATTTCATCCCACCGGGATCGCCGGCGTCGGCTGCCTGATCACCGAAGGCGCGCGCGGCGAGGGCGGTTATCTGCTGAATAAAAACGGCGAGCGTTTCATGGCGCGTTACGCACCGCATACAAAAGACCTGGCAGGCCGCGATGTGGTGGCGCGTGCGATCGCCATTGAAATAGCCGAGGGACGCGGCTGCGGTCCACGTGGAGACTACGTCGACCTCAAGCTTGACCACCTGGGCGAGGCGCGCATTGCCGAAAAACTCCCCGGCATTCGCGAACTGTCGATCCGCTTCGCCGGCATTGATCCGGTTACCGCCCCTATTCCGGTCGCGCCCACTGCGCACTACATGATGGGCGGCATCCCCACCAACCTGCACGGCCAGGTCGTTGCACCGGCGCGGTTCGGTCCGGAAGAATCGGTGCCGGGTCTGTATGCCGTGGGCGAATGCGCCTGTGTGTCGGTGCACGGGGCGAATCGCCTGGGGGGAAATTCGCTGCTGGACCTCATCGTGTTCGGCCGCGCAGCCGGGCTGCACATGCTGGAATATTTGCGCGACAACCCGTATCCCCGCGACTTGCCTGACAACGCAGCGGCCGGCAGCCAGGCGCGCCTGCAGCGCTGGGACCAACCCGGCAGCGAACGGGTGGCGGCGATCTGCGATGATCTGCGGCGCATGATGCAGACGCATGCCGGCGTGTTCCGCACCGACAAAGTGTTGCGCGAAGGCCTGGCTCAACTGGATGTGCTGGAAGCGCGTCTGGCACAGGCAGGGCTGCAGGACACCAGTCGCGTATTCAATACTGCCCGCATCGAGGCGCTGGAGCTGGAAAACCTGATGGGCGTGGCGCGGGCCACGCTGGTATCGGCGATCAATCGCACCGAGAGCCGGGGGGCGCATACGCGGGAGGATTTTCCGGCGCGCGACGACGCGAACTGGCTCAAGCACACGCTATATTCGCGGGCGGGGGATCAGGTGGATACCAAGCCGGTGCGGCTGAAGCCGTTGACGGTGGAGTCGATCCGGCCGAAGGCGAGGGTGTATTGATGGGATGCCCCGCAATGACGGCTGATGGGGGGTGGACATGAAATTCCGCCTCTACCGCTACCATCCCGAGTCCGGCGAAAAACCCTTCATGCAGGATGTCGAACTCGACATCGAGCCGCAGGGAAACATGCTGCTGGACGCTTTGCTGGCAATCAAGGCACAGGACGAAACCCTCTCGCTACGGCGTTCCTGTCGCGAAGGCGTGTGCGGGTCGGATGCGATGAACGTAAACGGCAAAAACCGGCTGGCGTGCATCACGCCCCTGAGCGAACTGAAACAGCCGATCGAGGTGCGCCCCTTGCCGGGCTTGCCGGTGATCCGCGATCTGATCGTGGACATGGAGCCTTTTGTCAGGCAATACCACTCGATCAAGCCCTGGCTTATCAACGACGAACCCGAGCCGGAAGTCGAGCGTCTGCAAAGCCCGGAAGATCGCGCATTGCTGGATGGCGCGTACGAATGCATTCTGTGCGCCTGTTGCACCACCGCGTGCCCGTCGTTCTGGTGGAATCCGGACACGTTCGTGGGCCCGGCGGGTTTGCTGCAGGCGTATCGCTTCATTGCCGATAGCCGCGACGAGGCGCTCGGCGAGCGGCTCGACAATCTGGAAGACCCGTATCGGCTGTATCGCTGCCATGGCGTCATGAGTTGCGTCGACGCCTGTCCAAAAGGCTTGAACCCGACAGCGGCGATCGGGCGCATCAAATCGCTGCTGGTAAAAAGGCGTGTCTGATCGGATCGGCTGGCGCTGTCGTCGCGGCCTGCTCGAACTCGATCTCTGGCTGGGTGGATTTTGGGCGGCGCACCGCGATACACTTCATCCTGACGAGGCCGTCGCGCTGGAGCGCCTGCTGATCCTGGCAGACATGGAAATCATGGATCTGCTGCAGGCGCGCCAGGCGGTCGCCGACGCCAGCCTCGAAACGCTTGTACAACGGCTGAAACACTACCGGTCAGCATCACTTTTGGAAACGCAATGAAAAATACCGTCACCCTCACTTTCAGCGACGGCAGCCCGACCATCGAACTGCCGGTCGAGCAGGGTACCTACGGCAAGCCGGTGATCGATATCCGGTCGCTCAGCACGCACGGCTACTTCACCCACGATCCCGGTTTTACCGCCACGTCGAGCTGCACCTCTGAAATCACCTATATCGACGGTGAGGAAGGCCTGTTGTATTACCGCGGCTACCCGATCGAGCAACTCGCATATCAGTCGGACTACATGGAGGTCTGTTATCTGCTGATGCACGGCGAGTTGCCTACTGCAGAGCAGAAGGCGGCCTACGAACGATCGATTCGCCACCACAGCCTGCTGCATGACCAGATGGAAAACGTGTTCCGCGGGTTTCGCCGCAGCGCGCACCCGATGGCCGTGATGATCGGCGTCACCGGCGCGATGTCGGCTTTCTATCATGAGGGCAGCGACCTGTTCGATCCCAGGCAACGCGAACTCGTCGCGCAGCGCCTGATCGCCAAGATTCCGACGGTGGCGAGCTGGACTTACAAGTTCAACGAAGGCCAGCCTTTCGTCTATCCGCAGAACCGTTTGAGCTACGCCGAGAACTTCCTGTACATGATGTTTTCCACACCTTGCGAGGCCTATGAGCCGAACCCGGTGCTGGCGCGCGCGCTCGATCGCATTTTCATCCTGCATGCCGATCACGAACAAAACGCGTCGACCTCCACGGTGCGACTGGCGGGCTCCAGCGGGGCGAATCCCTATGCCTGCGTGGCCGCGGGCATGGCCTCGCTGTGGGGGCCGCTGCATGGCGGCGCCAACGAGGCCGTGCTGAAGATGCTCGACGAGATGGGCGATATCTCGCGCATTCCCGACTACATCAAGCGCGCCAAGGATAAAACCGACGGTTTCCGGCTGATGGGTTTCGGTCATCGCGTCTACAAGAACATGGATCCGCGCGCGCGCATCATCCGCGAAACCTGCTACGAAGTGCTCGACGCGCTCGATTTGCGCGACGACCCGCAGTTCAAGATAGCGATGGAGCTCGAACGCATCGCGATGGAAGACGAGTATTTCATCAGCCGCAAGCTCTATCCCAATGTCGACTTTTATTCCGGCATCATCTTTCGCGCCATGGGTATCCCGCCCAGCATGTTCACCGCGATGTTTGCGCTTGCCCGCACCTCGGGCTGGGTGGCGCAGTGGAATGAAATGCTGTCCGACCCTGCCCACAAAATCGGGCGGCCGCGCCAGCTCTACACCGGCGCGGCGCGGCGCGAGTTTGTCCCGCTGAATCAGCGCGGCGCATAAGCGCATGCCCCACCCGGTTTCAGGCCTATGAGCACATCCGACTGGCACCTGACCTCGCCGCTGTATGCCGGCAATGCTGCCTATCTGGAACAGTTTGGCGACGATGCGCTTGCACCCTGGCTGGCGCAGCCCTTGCCGGGCACGGCGCCGGGGTCCGATGCCACACAAGTTGCCGTATTGCGCCTGATCAACGCCTACCGTTACATGGGCGTCGGGCAGGCCGACCTCGATCCGCTGCGGCGTTTCGAGTCGCCGCCGATCCCTGAACTCGACCCTGCGCACTACGGCCTGACGGAACCGGATTTATCCTGTGAGTTTGAAACCGGCTCGCTGTTCGGCGTCGGGCGCGCCACCTTGTCCGACATTCTGCGGCGCGTGAAAAGCGCCTATTGCGGTCACGTCGGCGCCGAGTTCATGCATATCGCCGATGTGGCGCGCAAACGCTGGCTGCAGGAACGCATCGAAAGCGCGCAGGGGCGATTCGGGGTTTCCGCCACGCTCAAGAAAAATCTGCTGAAGCGGCTGACCGATGCCGAGACGCTGGAGAAATTCCTGCAAACCCGTCACGTTGGACAGAAACGCTTTTCGCTCGAAGGCGGCGAAAGCCTGATTCC
>NCIF01000101.1 GCA_002256785.1 Hydrogenophilales bacterium 17-61-9 | reverse complement strand
CAGCTGCGCGGTCTGCTTCACTTCCTCCACCGTCGCCGTGGTCTCGCTCACCGCCGTCGCCGTCTCGGCCGCACCCGACGCAACCTGGGTGGTGGTGGCGAGGATTTCGCTGGCGGAGGCGGACAGCACAGTGACGCCCTCATGGATTTCCTGCGTTGTCCGCCGCAGGTTTTCGAGCATGCGGCGAAAGGCTGTCACGAGGAGGCCCACCTCGTCCCTGCGATCGGCTGCGGGAATATCGGCGGTGAGGTCGCCTGCGGCGACCCGTCCGGCACTATCCGCAATCGCGCGCAGCGGCACGGCGATGATCCGGTTGAGGAACAGCACCATCGCCAGCCCGAGCGCCATCGCCACGATGCCGATGCCGGCGAACAGGCGCATCGCCTGTTCTGCCCGCCGTTCCGATTCCGCCACCGCGGCGCGCGCCTGTTCCACCGCCGCGTCGCCCAGGTCCTGAGCGATGGCGCGCATCGTGCGGTAGCGTTCCTCCTGAATGCCGGTCGCCAGCGCCCTGGCTTCGTCCGTCCTGTTCGCAAGGATCAGCGGGATGAGCTGGTCGTCCCGCGTCTGCGCGAATGCCGCACGTACCGTCTTCAGTTCTTCGAGCCGGCCCGATAGATGCACGTCATTGCGGTTGCGTTCCAGCAGCCGCTGCGTGGTGTCGGCGATCAGCTGGCTGCGCCGCTTGATATCCTGATGCCAAATGTCCCGATCGGCCTGCCGCGCCAGCAACATCATGTTCAGCAGCGCGACCCGCACCCCGTTCTGCTCGGTCCGCAGGGACATCAGATCCAGGGCGTTGGCAAAATCTTCCTGATAGAGCCGCTTCTGCGATGCCTGGATCGCGGCAATCCCCGTGTAGGCGGCCGCAATGACGGCCGCGAGGAAAACGATCATCAGCCCGAAGCTGGCGAACAGCTTGCCGCGTGTCGTAAGGTCGAGAAACCATTTCATGCCCTGCTCTCCTTTGCTGCATTGCGATGTGCCCACTGAATCCGGTTCCGCGCTTTCCTATCCGGCCACCTGCTCCCGCACCACGATGCTTTCGTCCGTCAGCAGTTTCTCCGCGTCGAGAATCACCAGGCGCCCGGCGGTCACGCCGGTCAGGTATTCCTCGCGGATGCCGGTGAGCGTGGGCAGGGACGGCTGGATATCGGCCAGCGGAATGCGGCGCACGCCGGCAATCGCGTCGGCCAGGATGCCGAACAGCATGTCCCCGGATTGCAGCACGATGATCTTGTTGAGGTCGGTCAACCCGTGCTCCGGCAGATCGAAAAACTTCTTGATGTCGATGACCGAGAGAATCTCGCCGCGCAGGTTGACGATGCCAAGCACGAAGGACGGCGTGCACGGCAGCGGTGTCAGGTTTTCCAGCGGCGCGACCTCGCGGATGTAACGCGATTCGATGGCGTAGCGTTCATGGGCCAGAACGAACTCCACCACGTCGATGTATTCGCCGGGCGTCTCCGCCGCGGTGGGTGCCCCCCCGAGCGCCTGCGCGCGCGCCATGAGAACACGCCGGGTCTCCGCCGAAGACGGCGTCCAGGCATGCCCGATCGCACCGCCTTCCTTCTCCATGCGCCGCCTGATCGCGTGCCAGTCGACCGGCGCCGGGCCCGGCTTGCGGGGCGGCGCTTTCTCCCTGCCTTTCATCCACATCCCTCCTTTTTGTTGTTGTTCATCGTAGCGCAAGGATTATCCGCCGGCTGCGGCCCGCGGCAGACTCGACTGCACCGAGGCGATGATTTCGCCGAGCCGGCCGGCGCTCAGGCCCTCCGACTCGGGGAGAATCTCGTCCGGAAGATGCGTTTTCAGCAGGGCCTGCGCATGCTCGAAGTGCCGCTGCGCCTCGCGTTGCCGGCCTTGCGACCGGCACAGGTTGCCGAGCGCAAAGTGGGCCAGCACGAAGTCCGGATCGAGATAGAGCGCACGCTGGAGCGACTGCATGGCAGCGGCGTTTTGTGCCTGTTCCTGCTGCACGGTGGCAAGGAGGTAATAACCGGCGGGGTTGAGCTTGTCCGCGGCGATCGCCTCGCGGCACCAGGCGGCCGCTTCGTCGAGCCGCCCCCGGTTGGCGCAGTCGCGCGCCGCCTGCGCCGGCGTAGCGGTGCCGTGGGGGGCCACGTCCCGAGGTGCCGGCGCGGCTGCAACGTCCGGCAACGCCTGCGGCAGCGGCAACGGTCGCCAGGCTTCGGGTTCCGCCGCCGGGGTCGGCACGGGGCGCGAAAAATACGGCGCGGGCGCATCGACGGACTTGCGATAGACGGTTGTGCCGGCAAACTCGACACGCGCAAAACGCGAGAACAGGACGCTCGACGTCTCCGCGGGGCTCACGATCAGCCAGCCGCCGTCGGCCAGCGAACGATAGAGCTGCCCGATGACCGCGCTAATCCGTTCCGCGGTGAAATACATCAGCACGTTGCGGCAGAAGATCACGTCCATCGCATTGGTGTTGTTCGACAGCGACGGATAAACATCCTCGGCAAGATTGAGATAGGAAAACGTCACCTTTTTTCGAATGCGCGAATGCAGTTCGTAGCGTCCGTCGCGCTTGCGTTTGAAATAGCGCGCCCGGATCCAGTCCGGGGTGGCGCGAAACGACCAGTCGCCGTATTCGCCTGCCGCCGCTTTCCTGAGGAAGGCAGGGTTGATGTCGGTGGCCAGAAGGGTGACGTGCCATGCCTCGTGCTCCGGAATCAGCCGGTCGAGCAGCATCGCGATCGAATAGGGTTCCTCGCCCGTGCAGCAGCCGGCGCACCAGATGCGCAGCCGCCGCGCGTCGCGCGCGCGCGCCTGCAGCAGCGCCGGCAGGATGTGCTGTTCGAATAGATCGAGGCTGCGCGGCTCGCGGAAGAAATAGGTCTCCCCCACCGTCAGGTGGCTGGCGAGAATTTCGATCTCGCGGTGCGTCAGCGGCGCGGACAGGAGCCGCTGCGCGCAGGACGCCGTATCCCGCATGCCCAAGGCGGGTGCGGCGGCGGCGATGCCCCGTTCGAGATCGCCCCAGCGTTCCTTCGGAAAATGCAGGCCGATGCGGGTGGAAAGCAACGCGCTCAGGGCCGAAAGCAGGGGGTCGGGGAGCGTCGGCCGCATCTACCGGTCTGCGGCCGACGCCATCGCCTGATCGAGCGCGTCCGCTTCGTCCAGCGAAAGGAAGCGCGCCAGGTCGTGGATCAGGATCAGGCCGTCGTCGAGCTTGACCACCCCATCGATATAGTCGAGGCCGGGCAGCAGGGTCTCCGCGTCGACGCGATCCGGTGCGGCATGCTGGACCACGCCGCTGACCGAGTCGGCCGCCAGCGCGACCGTGCGCTGGCCCGCATGCGCGATGACGAGCCGGTCGGTCAAGGCCATCTCCCGCTGCGGCAGACGAAAACGCCTGCGCATGTCGACGACGGGAATGACGCGCCCCTGAACATTCACCACGCCGCTCACGATGGCCGGCGCACCCGGCAGCGGGGTCACGTAAACGGCACGAACGACGCGCTCGACTCCGGACAAGGGCAATCCAATGCGCAAGTCATCGAAATCAAGGACAACATACTCATCCATACATCCCCCAGGAATGAATGATGCCTATCGATTCACGGCAAATCAGGCTGCCGGGCGCAATCGATACCGTGCCGACTGGCCAGGCCAAGCCGTCGACAGCCCGGCACGTAACGATGCGTTTCCCGAATGGGAATCGTCAGCATCGATTTTCAAGGATAGTAACCTGTCTTTACACTCTGTTAATGATTAAACAAATAAATCGGGACGAATGTCATGAATCATAACTAACGGGACAGAATAAAACAGATGAATTTTTTCGCAGGGCATACCCGACGGCAAACCGGTCAAGCTGGCCATCGGTTGACGCGCCGAACGACTGACCACTTCCATCAATTCCCGTACCAGCGGCGGTAAGCGTCTATCCATTCAGCCCCCTCCGGCGGCGGATCGGGCATCGGCAGATCGAGGATCGGGATGGCCTGAGTTGATTCTCCATGTGCGCAAATAGCGATGTCGCGGCAGGTGATATCGATAAAAATCAGCCAGCCTCAGCAATGTCAATAAGCGATCCGCCCCCGCAAGAAAGTTTTCTATTGCGTAGCTATCGGCTTTCGTCCCGCCGCAGACTCAGCCGGAAGGGCGGCGCCACATAATCCGCCGGCAGGCTTTCCGCCGGCATGGCGATCGCCTGTCCATCGCGCATCGCGGCGTAATGCGGTGAAAGGATTTCGACCCCGGCGGCATGGAAGCGGTCCTGGATGTGCTGGTGCAGTTCCGAATAAATCGCCGCCTGCTGCCGCGAAGCCCGCGTCGTGGCGTTGATCTGGTAGGAGACATAGAAATCGTCGAGGCTGGTTTGCAGCACGTAGGGCGCCGGCTCCGCGAGAATCAACTGCGTGTCCTGCGCCGCCGCGATCAGCAGTTCATGCACCTGGCGCCAGGGCACGTCGTAGCCGATGGTGACCTTGCTGTGCAGGATCAGCCCCTGCTCTTCGGCGACCGCGCTGTAGTTGATCATGTGATTGCCCAGCAGCACCGCGTTGGGGATGACGATATCCACGTTCTTGATGGTGCGCACCCGGGTCGCGATCAGGGTGTGGCTGATTACGTCGCCTTCGCTGTCGTTGACCCGGATGCGGTCGCCGATACAGAAGGCGCGTGTGTAGGTCAGCACGATGCCGGCAACGATGTTGGCGACGGCCGAACCGGACCCCAGCGACAGCAGCGCACCGACAAAAATCGAGATGCCCTGGAAGGCCGACGATCCCGCACCGGGCAAATAGGGAAATATCACCACGGCGGCGAAGACGATGATCACGAACCGGGCAATCTTGAACGTGGTGTCCGCCCATTCCGGATGAAAGCCCTTGAAGCGTAGGGTCCCCGCACCGACGGCATCGAAGACAAAACGCACGAAACGAATGAGCAATGCCACCAGGCCAACCACCAGGAGGATGACGCCGACATTCGGCAGATAATCCAGCAGGGCCTGACCGATGGCACGCAACGGCGCCAGCAGGGTGCCGATCAGCAGCGATGTCCAGGCACGGGTGGCGGGAAAGAAGCTGAATACCAGCGAAAGGTGGAAGTACAGCGCCAGCGCGGCGAGGACCAGCGCCAGGACCGCCGTTGCGCGCAACAGCAACGTCGCCATGCGCCCGGTCGAAACCAGTTCGGCGTTTTGCAGATTCAGCGCGAGGCGACCGGCGCTGCGCCTGGCCTCGATATGGCGCCGCACGCGGCGTGCCGCAGCAGCCAGGCCGAACAGAAACAGTCCCAGCGCAACCGTTGCCGCCGTAGTGTAGATCCAGCTTTGGCGCAGGTAGTGCGCCGAGCGTTCCGTCTGCGTATGGGCAAGCGTTTCCGCCATGCGCCGGGCGTAGACCCCGGCCAGTTGATCGCGCGGTCGTTCCGCCGCCGCCGCATCGGCATCCGTGACGGCCATGATGACCGCCTCGCCGCTTCGGATTTCGCTGACGGACTCGTAGGTGCCGACCTCGATCCGCACCGGTTCCGTCTGCCCGGCGAGAACCTCGAGACGCTCGGCGATGGCCGTTGCCCGCTGGGCGGGCGTGAAGGCTCCGAACGGCACGCTGATCTCGAACAGGGTTTCGCCCTGGAACGTCACCGGCGCGGCCGGAACGCCCGCATGGCCAGCGCTGACGAGAAACAGGGCGGCCAGGCCGCAAACAAGGGCGACGATACGTTCAGACATGGAAATGTTCCTGTGAAATTTTTACCAGCACTGCAACTGCGGTTTCGGCGGATTTTTTGCCGAAGCCCCGGCCCCCGCGCGCTGCAGCGAGGCTATGCAGCAGCGGCGTCATACGCTTTTCCAGACATCGGCCAGGGATGGGGATTCGCCGTCATTGACCCGGTCGCGGGCGGCGATGATGCGTTCCTTTGCAATAAAGAATGCTGTGACCACCCGGAGATCGAAATGGCTCTCCGCTGCATCGCTCAGCATGGCCAATGCCCGCTCGTCGGAAAAGGCCGGACGGTAAACGCGATCCATCGTCAGGGCGTCGAAGAAATCCGCCACCGCCACGATGCGCCCGGACAAGGGGATGGCCTGTCCCGCCATGCCGCCGGGATAGCCGCTGCCATCCCAGCGTTCATGGTGAGTCAGCGCAACTTCGGCCGCCAGCTGAAACAAGGGGTTGTCGGCGTCGGCCAACAGCGCCCAGCCGAGTTCGGGATGGCGATTCATCACCTCGCGTTCCTCGGGGGTAAGCTGGCCGGGTTTCTTCAGGATATTGTCCGGGATGCCCAGTTTGCCGATGTCGTGCATGCGGCTGGCGTAAAACAGCCGCTCCGACCAGTCGAACGGACAGTCCAGCGCCAGCGCGATCAAGGCCGAGGTATAGCCCATGCGCACGATATGCACGCCGGTGTCGTCATCCTTCAGTTCCGCCGCGGCCGCGAGCCGCAGCAGCGCATCGCGCCGGGTTCGGCGCGAAGCTTCCAGCGCCTGATCGCGTTCGGTCATGAGGCGGCGGATATCTGTAGCAAAACGCTCGATCTGGCGATCAATTGACGCGGGACCGACGGGTAGCGGAGGAATAGTCATACCGACTCCTGAAGTTTCATAATTACCATTTTCAGGAGTGTGTATCACTTTTATCACTTAGTCAACTGTTTTGATAAATCCGATACATTGGCTAAAAGAAATATGTGAAATATGTCTGGACAGCGTGCCCGAAAATGTAAACCCGCGCCGATGCGGGCAGCGCCGGGCCATCCGGCGGCCCATTCTTGCCGCTTATGCCACCGGCAGCCAGAGCGTGACGGTGGCGCCTTCGCCGGGGCGGCTCTCGATCTGGAGTTCGCCGCGATGGATATCGAGAATCTCCTTGACCAGCGACAGGCCCAAGCCGGCGCCGGGGATGCCACCGGCGTTGTCGGCGCGGTAGAAGCGTTCGCCGGCCCGCGCGGCAGCGTCGACGTTCATGCCGATGCCGTGGTCGGTCACCGCGATGCCGACTTGCAGCCCGCCCGTCCCTTGCCGCGTCAACGTGGCGAGTTCGATCGCGCCGCCCCTTGGTGAATATTTGTAGGCATTGGCGAGCACGTTGAGCAGGGCCTGCTCCAGCTTGCCGGTGTCCACCGCCACCGATGGCAGGCTGCCGGCGAGTCTGAGAGTAACCTTGCGCGGATCGCCCGGCACCATCAAATGGCGCACGGTGGTGTCGATGATAGGCAGCAGCGCCTGGACGTGGATGTTGAAGTCCTTGCCTGCACGGACTTCGATGCGGGCCAGATCGAGCAGTTCATTGACCAGCCCCGCCAGGTTGGATGACTGGCGATGGATGGTTTCCACCAAGTCGCGCCGGGTTTCGGCATCGTAGTCCTGGCTCATCAAGAGTTCGGTAAAGCCGATAATGCTGGCCAGCGGGGTGCGCAGCTCGTGCGCGGCGGTGGCGAGAAACTCGCTCTTCATGCGGTGGAGTTCCATTTCGCTGGTGATGTCGCGGAAATACAGCACGCGCCCCAGATTGCGCCCGTCTCCGTCCCGGATGCGGCGCACCGACCGCTTGAGGACAGCCGGGCGGGGACGCGCCAGATGGAGCACATCGCTGGCGCCGTCCGGCATGGCGGCAGTCGGCGCCAACGCGTGCCCCGATTCGCAGAGACTCGCCAGGCTGGCATCCAGATCGTCCTCGCCGACGCCTTGCAACGATCCGGCGACCGCGCCGGTCAGGGCCAGGAAGGCCGGATTGGCATAAGTCACCCGCCCGTGTTCGTCGAGGGCGACGAAACCGTCGGGGCTCAGGGTGAAAATCGCCTGCATCTCGCTGCCAAAGCGTTGCAGCCGTTCCTGCGCCTGGCGTTGTTCGCTTACATCGCTGACGACACCCAGAAAGCCGGTAGGGGTACCGGTCTCGTCGCGCAGCGCGCTCACCGAAAGCCGTACCGGAACGCGGCTGCCGTCCTTGCGGATATAGGTCCATTCGCGTTCGTAAGCCCCGGCGGCGATGCGCAGCGCAAAGGTTTCCACCCCCGCTGCGACGGGCCGCCCCAGTTCGGCGGACAAGGCCGCGGCATCCGCCGCCAGTTCGTCCGGGTCATGGAACATCAGGACCACCCGCTGGCCGACGACGTCCCCGGCACGGTAGCCAAGAATGCTTTCGGCTGCCGCATTGAAGGTACGGACCCTGCCCTCGGCATCGGTGGAAATGATGCCGTAGCTGGCGCTGGAGAGGATCGCGGCTTGCAGCGCCAGGGTTTCCTGCAACCGGCGTTCCACCGCCTTGCGGGCGCTGATGTCGCGCACGATGCCGGTGAAGCGGCGCTGACCGGCGATGTGCTTTTCGGCCACCGCCAGATCTATCGGAAAGGTGCTGCCGTCCTTGCGCAGCCCCGTCACCTCGCGGCCGATGCCGATCACGCCGGCACGTCCGGTGCGCAGATAGCCGGCGAGATAGCCGTCGTGGGCGGACCGATAGGGCTCGGGCATCAGCATGCTGACGTTGCGGCCGATCACCTCGTCGGCACGGTAACCGAAGATGCGCTCGGCGGCGGGGTTGAAGGCGTCGATGCGACCGCGTTCGTCGATGGTGATGATGCCGTCCACCACTGTCTCGAAAATAGCCTTGTAGCGCGTGCGGCTCTCGGCCAGCAAGCTTTCGGCGTTGCCGCGCGATGGCTTTTCCGCTTCGGTGTCGGACGTCATGGAAGACGGACCTCAGGCCGCCAGTCTTGCGCGCACCAGCCGCTCCAGTTCGGAGAAGGGCACGGGTTTGGTCATCACCTTCACATCTTCCGGCAGGCCGCCCCGGTCGGCGATTTCCGCCCTGTCCAGCGCCGTGACCGCCACGATATCCATCTCCTTGTAATCGGCGCTGCCGCGCAGGGAGCGGATCATGCGAAAGCCGTCCATGCCCGGCATATTGAGGTCGGTAATCAGCATGCGCGGCTGCGTTTCGCCGATGCGCACCAGGCCCTCAAAGCCGTTGGTCGCCGTCACCAGCTGCAGCGGCAGCTTCCACGCAGCCACCTGCAAACGGTAGAGCTTGAGCAGGTCGGGGTCATCTTCCACCACCACCAGTGTCAATGGCTGCGCCTCGGCAGCCGATGCTTCCGCACCGCCCAGCGCCTCACGCCGCTGTTTGAGGATGTCGTCAACCGAGGCAACAAGAATGCGGCGGTGCCCCCCGGCTGTTTTCCAGGCGCGCAGCACGCCGCTTTCCACCCACAACTGCACCGTGCGCAAGGAAACCCCCAGCCGCTTCGCCGCTTCCCGCGTCGTACATAAATCGCTTTCCATAATGTCCCTGCCTTTTACAGATCATACATTAATACAATATTTATCATTTAACAAAGCTTTTCTTCGGAACAAAAAAAACAATAATATTGACACTAATGATAAATATGATATTATTTGTTCAAGCCGGTATTCGGCTCATTCTTCCACCACCAGGAAATCGGCCATGAAATACGCCTTT
>NCIF01000229.1 GCA_002256785.1 Hydrogenophilales bacterium 17-61-9 | reverse complement strand
GCTAACTGGCTGAAATCAAGGGGAAACCGGAAATATAAGCCATAAACCCATGAGTTAAATTACAAAATCAGCATTCTTGATAATTAACCTTATCATGAACTGCATATGCTTTGACGCTAGATTGCTCTTGTGTGTTTTGATCGAAACGCGCCCCCCAATATTGCTATTGCTGGCTTTTGACTGTTTGCCTGCCAGGCCACCAATGCCTGAACGCTGGTAGCATCAAATCTTCTCAACCAACCCAAGGGACTTTCATGAATAAGACTGAATTGATCGAAGCCACGGCAGCCGAAGCAGACATCAGCAAGGCAGCTGCCGGAAGGGCGCTTGACGCCATCCTCGCCACCGTCGTCAAAGCGGTAGCGAAAGGTGATTCTGTGACCCTCATTGGGTTTGGCGCTTTCAAATCTTCCAAGCGTGCCGCTCGTACTGGACGCAATCCACAAACAGGCAAGGAACTGAAGATCGCTGCCACAACTGTGCCGCGCTTTACGGCCGGCGCCGGTTTCAAGGCTGCCGTTGCGGGTAAGAAAGCTGCAAAGAAAAAGTGATGTGAAATGTGCGGACGTGGCGCTGCCCTTGTAGGCCGCGTCCGCATTCAAACAGTCAGTTCGGCTTAAGAACGAATACCAGCTTTGCGGGCCAACATCGCAAACCTCTCCATCCCACTATGCGTGAAGCGCCAGACCATCAACGCATCAAGGATGATCAGCCACAGGCCTTGCGGCGGCATGGGCGCAGTGGCTAGCCGATGGCCGGGTCTTTTGGCAGCAGATGGATGCACTTGTCGAAACTTGGACAGCCAGAAAAAACCATTATGATATGGCGCGATTTTCATGATTCGCGCCACATAAATAGTTTAAGTGGCGCAATTAAGCTGTTGCGCGCCAAATAAAATGGCGCGATACTGTGCCTCATGTCACAAAAAGAGTGAATGGCATGCCAAAAGTGATTTCATCTCAAGAACTCGACCAGATTGTTGAGCTGATCGGCCAATATGCTGACGGCATTGGTGTGGAAGGGCTTGTGCAGGCGATTGACCCAGGCATGCCGCGTCGCACGTTACAGCGCCGCCTGGCATCGTTGATCGAGCAAAAACGAATCGTCAGCGAAGGTGTGGGGCGTGGGTTACGTTACCGTCGCGCCCCTCGGATAGTCGAAGTTTCCATCACTGAACACGTCCACGCAACGGATCAAATCGCAGCCGAGGTTTACATTCCTATCTCCTCCGAAGGCGAGGAGATCAAAGCCTACGTTCGCCAACCGCGCCAACAACGCAAACCGGTCAGCTACAAGAACGAATTTCTTGAGCAATACCACCCCAATCAAACGACCTATCTGCCTGAATCGTTATGCGCCCAACTGCACAGCCTGGGTCGCTCGCCTGCTGAGCAAACGCCCGCAGGCACTTTTGCGCGCGATATTCTGAACCGCCTGCTCATTGATCTCTCGTGGGCATCATCAAAGCTGGAAGGCAACACTTATAGCCGTCTCGATACCGAGCGGCTGATCGAATTCGGCCAGGCTGCCGAAGGCAAGGATGCGCTGGAAACCCAGATGATCCTCAACCACAAGTCAGCCATCGAATATCTGGTGCGTGACACCGAGCACGCAGGCGTCAATCCTGAAACCATCATCGCCTTGCACGCCTTTCTATCCGATGGCCTGATGCCCGATCC
>NCIF01000100.1 GCA_002256785.1 Hydrogenophilales bacterium 17-61-9 | reverse complement strand
CACGACCCAATGCCGTCATTCGTAACCTCATGGTTCAACGGCAGGTATCCGAGTGGAGCCGTCATCTGACGTGGAGGCTGACAGACCGTAGGTCGGCCAAAGGCGACATCGACCTTTCGATTGACCGCGTCCGCTGTACTCGCCAGACCGGTCATTGCCATAGTTTGGACGGCAGAACCCGAACCATTGCTGGCATTCAAGGCTTGCTGCTCAATAGCAGTCACCAATCCAAGCTGTCTGGAAAGGCACTTCTGTGCCAAAGGCAGAATTACAAACCACCCAAAACCCACCGTTTCAATGGGTTGTAAGTATTAAGGCAGATCCGCTCGCCAGGTGAAAGCGTTACGGGCGTAGCGCATGGGCCACTTTCGCCAATAAGGTGTCACGATCCAATGGCTTCACAATGAAATTGGCCGCGCCGGCCTTGATGCTGTCGCGCACGGCAGCGCCTTCGCTTTTCCCCGTCACCATGATCACCGGCACTTTGGCAAACTGCGGCATGGTCTTGAGGCGCCGTGTGGTTTCTATGCCGTCCAGATCCGGCATCATGATGTCCATGAGGATCAGGTCTGGTTGCATCTTGCGCAAGATGTTCAATGCTTCAACGCCGCCGCCGGAAAATACCAGACGATAGTTCTCTGCCGCAAGCAACGTGTTCACGATGCTGCGTTGAAATTCATCGTCATCTACTACCAGAATCATTGGCCGAATGGCGTCCGCCATGGCATTCAATGCACGCGCCGATTCAATGTGAGGCTCAAATCCTTTCCTGAAATCGTCGGTCCATTGCTTGATGGGCTGCACCGATTCGGCGACCTTACGAAAGCGTTGCCCGATCTCCTCCTGCTTGAGCCGCCTGATCTCCTGCTCCAGTCCGGAGACATCGCTGATTCTGGACACGCCCGGCAGATTTCCTTGTGCGAGCTTGCTGGAAAATCCGTCCAGTGCCGCGCCGATATCCAGTTCCGCCTGCGCCATGGCGCGATTGGCCCCTTCAATCCGCTGGCTGCCTTGCGCAACATGTTGCTCCAGCATGCTTCCGAGCTCAGCCAGGCGACGTGCCTGGGCGGCAAACTCAGCCGCCGACGGACCTCCCTCACTGATTGCCCTCAGATCGCGTAGTGAAAGATGCACTGACATCAGCAAACGCGGCGCATCGTTTGTCATCGGCCAAAACTGGACGTAATCGTCAAAGTATTGTTTACGGCACGCCTTATAAGCTTGACTGACTTCATCAATATTGCACAGAACAACTGTACGGTGCGGCTGAAGATGGATTTTGCCGCTCAATCGATAAAGCCCGAGATAATAGCGCTCCGACTTTTCCAGGGTATTGAACGCGAGTACCAGCACGTCCGGGGCGCGGCTTTCAAAATCTTTTACCGCCAGATCCGGATTGGTGGAAAGGAATACCTGCTCAAATTCCTGCACGAGCAGCTTCTTGACTAATGCTGCATCGCTGGGACTATCAGATGCAACAAGAATCCTGGCTTTGGCCTCGATGGGTTTGAGTGCGCCGCGCTCAACGTTCATGGTAAATCTGCTTGCCATTGCTGCGTGCGCGCGTTCCACAATTCGATCCAGCCGGGCAGATCAGCGGCAGGCATCGGTCGCCCAATGAAAAAACCTTGGGCCATGTCGCATTGTGTGCGCCGCACAAAATCCCAGTCATCGCGATCTTCCACGCCTTCGGCGACGACTGTCATACCAAGCTGCTTGCCCAGGTTAAGGCTGGCGTCGTATATCGCGCGCGCGGTGTCGTCGTGCCATGCGCCGCGCACAAAGCTTTGGTCGATCTTGAGTTCATCGAAAGGAATGTTGCGTAACTGGGTCAGCGAAGAATGGCCCGTGCCGAAATCATCGATTGAAAGGCGGAAGCGCTTCAGGCGTAATCGGGTCAGGACCTCCAGCGGCGCGCGCTGATCCAGCATCAGTCGGCTTTCCGTCAGCTCCAGCACGATATCCTGCGGCGTCACCCCTGCTGCGGTGGCTGCTCCGGCGACGAAATCCGCAAAAGCCACCGACGAAAGATTGTCCATCGATACGTTAACCGCCACCCGAAGCCGGAGCCCAGCTTGCTGCCAGGCCTTGCTCTGGGCCATCGCACCCTTCAGCACCACGCGCGTCAGGTCGTCAATCAATCCATGATCTTCAGCGATGCCGATGAATTGGTCGGGGAATACCGACCCGTCTACCGGATGACGCCAGCGCACCAACGTCTCCACGCCGACGATCGCGCCGGTGGGGACGGCAACTTTGGGCTGGTAGTAGTTGACCAGTTCACCGGCGTCGATGGCAGTGCGCAGTTCGTCTGCACCATAAGCATGCGTTGTCGATTGCGGGGCAGCGTGCATGTGCACTGACTTTTCCATGAGCTCGGTGAGTCGAGCCAGTAAAACAGGCTTGTCCAGATGCCCCAGCACCGTGATCCAGTGCGCCTGGATCAATTTTTCTGCCATTTGCAGAACACGCTCGTCTTCGCCGCTGACCAGAATGAGATTGCCGGTGTAGTTGTGCTCGACCAATTTGCGGACAAACTCGATCCCATCCATTTCTGGCATCTGCAAGTCCAGCAGGATCAGATTGGGTGGATTGGCATGGGTGTCGAAGCACTCCAGCGCCGTAGCTCCGTTATCGTGAGTCGTCGCCGAGGTGAAACCCAAGTCGGCCAGCATATGGCCGAGCAGCTTGAGCATGAAAGGCTCGTCGTCGAGCACCAGGACACGAATTGTTGATTTGTTCATACGGATTGCCTTTTATTTATCGTTGCGGCGATCTGCACGCTGCGTCTGCAAGGAACCGATATAGGCGCTCACGGCGTCGAGCTCTTGCTCGAATAGGGGCAATAGCGCTGCCAGCGATTCAGTACGGCCCGCTTTACCGACATCCTCGATTTCTGCACACAGCTCACCCAGCGCCAGTGCGCCCACGGTGCGCGCCGACGACTTGAGCTTGTGCGCATGCTGGCTTGCCCGCGCCGGTTGACGATCGACACACGCGGATTTCAGTTCGGCCCCGATCTTGGTTGCACTGATCTGAAAGTCATTTAGAAATTCGAGCATCACTGCAGGGTCGCTACCGATGATGCGCTCGAGCACGCTCACGTCCACAGCGCGATCAGCTACCACGCGCGGAGCGACTTCAGCATAGGAATCCAGACGGGATGCAGCGGACGGCAGCCATGTTTCCAGGGTTTTTTTAAGCTCGTCCAGTTGCAATGGCTTGCTCAGCCAATCGTCCATGCCGGCTGCCTGGCAGCGACCCGCTTCGCCTTTGAGCGTGTTGGCGGTCAGGGCCACGATCGGGATGTGGTGCGAACCCTGCTCCTGGGCACGAATCGCGGCAGTCAATGCATAACCATCCATCTCCGGCATCTGCAAATCAGTGAGCAGCAACGCGTAGTTTCCGCTCTGCCAGCGTTCCAGCGCCAGCCTGCCGTTGTCAGCGACATCGGCAGCAAAGCCTAGCAGCGCAAGCTGCCATAGGATCACCTTCTGGTTGGTCTCATTATCCTCGGCAACCAGAATCAGCCGGCCATTGCGCAGTTCCTCATCGTGCGATGGCTGTTTGACTACCCTCTCGTTCTTGCTGGATCGCGGTGTTTGTGAGTCTTCAACTACGTGTCCGGCGGCAATGGCGACTGCTTTGAAGAGTCGGTAACGCGTCAGCACGTTGCCGTCCACCAATACCAGGCCGATTTGTTCCACACGTGGCTCCCTTCGCGATCCGCGCTCGATGGCAACGAAGCGAATTTCCTGGTCGGTCAGATCGCGGTCAAGGACGCGCAGTTCATCCAGCGCCAGCGGAATATCGACCGCATCAATGACCCAGATCCAGAGTCCCGGCGGCAAACCCGGCATCAGATTGAGTGCCTGCGCCAGATCCGCTGCCCGCTCGACACGCGCACCGGCGTCGGCCAGATACGCAGCAAAATTTTCGGACAGTCCATCCGGGCTGCCTACCACGAGGCAGGAGAGTCCGGCTACTTGCGATGCGGGGTGGACCGCACCTGATTGACTTTGCGGCAGTGTGAATTGCAGGCGTACGGTGAATGTGGATCCTTTCCCAGGTGTGCTTTGCACCACGAGATGCCCCCCCATCATGTCGATCAGATGGCTCGAAATGACTAGCCCCAGCCCGGTGCCGCCAAAGCGCCGGGGGGTCGAGGTGTCGGCCTGGGTGAACGCAGTGAATAGCCGCGCCTGGGTCTCTTCATCGATCCCGATGCCATTATCGGCAACGTGGATTTCGACGACTGACTGCTCCGGGCTACGCTCGATTTGCACAGCACGTACCCATATCCGGCCCGCTTGCTCGCGGCCGCTGGAGAACTTGATGGCGTTGCCAACAAGATTCATCAGCACCTGGCGTAGACGTAACTCATCGCCCAAAACCGCTTCGGGTATCGCGGGATCGACGAACACAGTGAGTTCCACGTTTTTATTGACCGCCAGTTCATCCAACATGACACAGGCCTTTTCCACCACGTCGGCCAACGAGATGGGTGCCTGTTCGATTTCCATCCGCCCAGCTTCGATCTTGGAAAAGTCGAGAATGTCGTCGATGATCGACAGCAGCGACATCGCCGACTCGTGTATGAGATCGACCATCTCCACCTGTTGATCGTTAAGGCCGGTCTGGTATAGCACCTCGGTCATGCCAATCACGCCGTTCATTGGGGTGCGGATCTCGTGGCTCATGGCGGCAAGAAAGCTGGACTTGGCCAGGTTGGCCTGGTCGGCCATGAGCCGTGCCTGCTCCAGATCGGCGGTGCGTGTCGCTACCTTGTCTTCCAGTTCTTCATTGAGACTGCGCAGTGCCGCTTCGGCCTTCAAATAACCCTTGGCATACGAAACGTCGCCAACCAGATCAGTCAACAGTTTCAACTCTTCTTCATGGAAGAAGTTGCTTTCGGTCGCATAAAGCGCGAGCACGCCGATGGCCTCATCCGCGACGATCAGCGGCAAAATAACCATTGAGTGAACGCCGGCTTCGGCATATTTTTTGCCAAATAGAACCTGGGGATCGCTTTGCGAATCGTTGGAGACGATGATTTTTTTCTCTTTGATTGCCCGTGCGACCATGGTGGTTGAAGCAAGCTCAGACGACAAGATGCTTTTGATGGCGCCGAGGAGCGCTTCGTCCTTGCCCTCCGAGGCCATTGGGACAATCTTCATCGTACCCCGATCCACGATGCCGATCATGGCCATGCGGAACCCGCCTATCTCGACCGCAACCCTGCACGCCTCCTTGAACAGTTCTTCGCTGTCTTGCACGCGCACGATCAGCGTATTGATACCGCTCAGCATGGCGTATACACGGTTGAGGTAGGCGAGCCTCCTCTCCGATGCTTTGCGCCCGGTGATGTCCTGGACCGTTCCGTATAGCCCAACAACTGTGCCGCTTTCGTCCTTGCGGGGCACCGCTCTCCCAAGAACGTCAATGGGCTCGCCGTTGGGTCGTCGTGCCAGAAGCTCATAGTCCTGTGCTTCGCCCGATTCAATTGCCAAGGCAACCTTTTCCTTCATGAGCGCCTGGCTCGCCGCATCGTAGTCGCCGGCGGCTTCTTCGAGGTTGCGTGGCGGCCCCCGGCGCGGGTCGCGCCCCAGAATCTCAAATACTTGCGGCGACCAGGTAATTTCCTCGGTGGCAATGTCCCACTCCCAGTGCCCGATCCGGCCAATGCGCTGCGCTTCGTTCAGGCGCTGCACCGCCCGCTTCATCGCTTGTTCTGAACGCTTGCGCTCCGACGATTCCAACGCGAGGGACGCCTGGTTTGCAATTGCGACCGCAAATGACTCCTCGTCGGCCGTCCACTGGCGAATAGGCCCGGCATGTTCGTGACACAGGACACCCGCCACGGTGCCGCCCAGGTGAATGGGAACATCCAGCAGGGAAGTGATGCCAAACGGCTGAAAGTGGCTCTCCGAGAACGCGCCAGTGCGTGCGTCACGCTGCGCGTCCTCCGCGACAATCGACTCCTGTGTCGCCAGCGCTCGGAAGTAGGCAGGAAAATCTTTGACAGAAAACTCCATGCCGGCGGTGTGCAAGCCCGTCCCCACCTCGTAGAGGTCCATACATCGCAGGGCAGTGCAATCCTCGTTGTAACGCCAGATGCTGGCCCGCGCGACCCCCAGGGTTTTGGCGCCTATCTCCGTGATTCTCCGAATCGTGCCCAGGAGGTCTTCATCTGTGGCTCCCCCTCGGGCAAGTTCGATCAGGGCGTTGCGCTGGCGGAGGTGACGCGCTTCTTCCTCGCGCAGTCTCGTCTCCGCCTCTTTGCGCTCGCTGATATCCCGGAAATATACCGCCAGACCCTGCTCGGAGGGATAGGCGCGAAGGCGGAACCAGGCGTTGAGTGGCGGGAAGAACACTTCAAAATCCACGGTATCGTTGTCCGCCATCGCCCGCCGGTATTCGTGCTCGATGGTGGATCCGATGGCGGCTGGGAACTCCGTCCAGAGGTCCTGGCCGGTGAGTTCTGTGCGCGTTCGTCTGAGTATCTGCTCGGCCTTGCTGTTAAGGAAGGTGAACCGCCATTCCCTGTCCACGGTGAAAAACGCATCCGTGATGCTCTCGAGGGTTGTCGTGAGCCGTTCAGCCAGTTCGTGTACCTGCACCTCCGCCCGCTTGCGCTCGGTGATATCGCGGATGTTGCACTGAATGATCTTGATACCTTCACTCTCGTAAGTAACACTTACAAATTCGACCTCGATTTGTACCCCGGCTTTTGTTTTGAGCGGCAGATCTTCGTAACGGACATGTCCCGTCGTTTGCAGCGCCGCAAACATCTCTTTGTTCTGGGCTCTGTCCGCGAACGGGCCCACTTCCCAAAGCTTTTTCCCAAGGAACTCTGCATGCGCGTAGCCAAGCAGATCGATCAAATAGGGATTGACGTCTTGGACCTGTGCAGTGTCAGCGTTAAGAAGCAGAATTCCATCTTGAGCGGTTTCGAAAAGCCGGCGATAGCGGTTTTCGGATGCCCGTAACGCTTTACTCGCATCGGCAGAATGCGAGTGCGGGGTAGGTGGGCTTTGCATAATAAAGTCTGCCTATAGGGAGCATGTCTTTGATTGCGCTACATAATATGAGATAACCACACCAATTATTCAGGGCCAACCTGATGGCAGTTTAGGTCTGCAGCTTGGCCAAACCAGGGGACGGTGCTTCTCGAAGTCATCGACCCGTTCGGTCGGGATCGATTGGACAAGGTAATGTTGTCGAATTCGTCGTGCAGCAGATTTCTGACCAACTCTACGTCGGCTGCAATCGCCATGGCCACCATGAGCTTTACCCTTGAGTTCAGGCCTTCACCTGCACAGGTCCGGACGACGTTCTGCCCAGGCTTCGAACCAGCGGCCAATCTCCTCCGCACGCATAGGCTTGGCGATGAAATAGCCCTGCGCCGTGTCGCAACCGGCTGCACGGAGGAAATCCCAGTCTTCCTGATCTTCAACGCCCTCTGCCACCGTCTTTATGTCCAGTTTTCGCGCCATGCCAAGGCTCGCTTCTAATATGGCTCGAAGAGACGGGTCACGGCTGGCGCCATGGACGAAACTCCGGTCCACCTTCAGTTCATCGAAGGGAACATCTCTGAGCTGGGAAAGCGACGAATGCCCGTTGCCAAAATCATCGATAGACAAACCAATATGCTTCAAGCGCAGGCGAGCAAGAATATCGAGCGATGCGAGAGGGTTTTTCATCAGCCGGCTTTCCGTCACCTCCAACACCAGGCACGATGGTGGTACGCCCGCCTTGGCGGCCGCGCGCGCGACGAAATCGGGCAACTCCAGGGAATGGAGATTATCCATCGACACATTCACCGCCACGTGCAGGGACAATCCGGCATCCAGCCAGATGCGTGCCTGGCGCAGGGCATTTGTCAGCACCACGTGCGTCAGCTCATCAATGTGACCATGCTCCTCCGCAGTGGCGATGAACTGATCCGGAAGCACCAGACCATCCTGGGGGTGTTGCCAGCGCACCAGGGTTTCCACCCCGATGACCATTCCGGAGACGAGATCGACCTTCGGCTGGTAGTAGTTGACCAGCTTCCCGCCCGTGATGGCGCGCCACACTTCATCGGATGCATATTTCTTGCAGGCGGCATGGGACGTCATGCCTTCTCGTGGAGAATGGTTTGACAGTACCTGCCGCAACTGTTCGGAAGAAACCGGCTTATGCAATGCACCGAGCACATCAAGCTGATGCGCCCTGGACAACTTTTCAGCAGTTTGCAGAATGCGTCCATCCTCGCCGCTGACCAGCACCAGCCCGCCTGCGTATTTGATTCGCACCAACTGCCGCACGAATTCAACGCCATCCATCTCCGGCATTTGCAGGTCGCACAATATCAGGTCGAACTCGCCGCCGCCGGATTCCAGCAGGGCCAGCGCGTCCGTCGCACACTCGCAGGAAATGACATCGTTGAGGCCCAGGTTTGCCAGTTGGTGCGCCAGAATTTTGTGCACAAAAGGCTCATCATCGACCAATAGGATTTTCATGTTGTTTTCCAGCATATTGTTCATCGTTCTCCTGGTCCGGCGTCGCTCAGCGCATATGGCCGATGACCTGCCTGGCATGGCTGGGTAGTCGACCGTCGCGTCCTCGGCCAAAGGCGACACTGGTATTTTAACTTACTGCGTCCGCAGTACTCGTAAGAGCAGTCGTTGCCTCTGCTCTCGCTACTAAGCGACTGCCATCTTTTACGATTATTTATGGTCCACCAGCCGTCAGTTCAAAGACGACGATGTCGGTTCAAGCGGTTTTTTCCCGGTCGTTGTAGGGCACCACCAGCCAGCGCAGGGTCTTGAAATACCCGTTGTGTATGTACGCTGGGCATGTGCCTCGAGCTGTGCGGCGTCCCGTTTTTCCGAGTCGGGCGTCCCCAACATGGCTAGTCGACAAGCACGTCTGATGACACCAATTGCCGCCAGGGAGAAGGGACCTGATCTCCTTCATGGCGTGCTGAAAGAGCGTCAATTTCACCGGCCTGGACAAAAAAATCTCGGTCCAAGGGTTTAGGCATCGTCTGCATCAGGTTGATTAAAAACAACACCAGCCCAAGAGCGATGAAGAGATAAAGCAGTGACATCAACCCGAAAAAAAAATAGGCGATGTTGGTTCTCATTGAAAGCAGTACAGACCCGACGGAAACAAGGAAGTAAGCCAGCATCAGCGCAAGCAAGTAGTTCATTTTTTAAGTGCAAAGGTCAAAATTGTGGGATGCACTCGCCGTCCCGCTGCAACGGAACAGCTCGTCAACTCAAACCAGGGCCTTGATCTGGGTTGTCCAGATTTAGGCGCGGTTGCAATGAAACACCGATTAATGGCGTGCGGCGAAATTGCGCGTGTTAAGACTTGCCTTCATTCGCCATGAAAGCGATAAAACCTTGAGCCGCCTGCTCCTGTTCCTGGCAAAGCAGGCTGACCGCCTGTCCGTTCCCCCTATTAATCCGTGCAGCCTAGAGCCATCCCCATGGCGTCGTTACACGTCGACGCTGATCAATCCGCGCCGGTCAGCGGATAGCCGCTCTGCGCCAAACCAAGAAACGCCTGTTCGCTTGCCACGGC
>NCIF01000099.1 GCA_002256785.1 Hydrogenophilales bacterium 17-61-9 | reverse complement strand
TGAAAGTAGGTCATCGTCAGACTCCTTATCCGCACCCCGGTGCACAAAACCCCCTCCCAAAAAGAGGGGGTTTTTTATTGCGCAAAATAAAGACTGAATTCAAAAAGATGAATTTATTTGTCAAGTAAAAACAACGGGTTAACGTCAGTCTACAACTTTAGTCGTATAGACCGCCTCTTTTTTTAGAGCTAGCTTGCCTGGGTGGACTTTTCCACATCAAGGTGTTTCTTTTTAATTAAAGGGGGAGTGATGAAAAGCTTGATTGCTAACATGTTGATACTGGCGGCGTTGGTTGCATTTCCGGCGTATTCTGCGGTTGATATCAATACCGCAACGCAGTCCGAGCTGGAGGCGGTGAAGGGCCTGGGTCCTGCCAAAGCCAAGGCGATTATTGCGTACCGCGAGTCAAAGGGTGGATTCAAGACACTGGATGAGCTGGATAACGTGAAGGGTTTTGGAAAAGCCAGCATAGATAAGCTCAAAGACGATTTGGCCGTCGGGTCGGTCAAAGCCAAGCGCTAGTCACGGCAAGCTTGAGCCGTAGCTCGCATGCCCGGCAAGCGTTCAGAATGCCGGGCATGCACGACCAAGCCCAAACAATTTTGATTGAGCAGCTACCCTGCCTGGCTTGGATGCGGCGTTGGCTGATTAACCAGAATAAGCTTTATTGAGGACACGCCCGGTATAATGCGCGTCTTTGCAGTTTCCCATTCCCTCTCATGTCAACCCTCGCAATCATTTTGATCGCAACTGCTGCCGGCAGTTTGCTGAGTCTGTTGCTTGCAGCGATTCTGGCTTTGTCTGCAAAACCGAATTGGGTGCCAGTACTGGTCAGTTATGCCATCGGCGCGTTGCTTGGTGCGTCGCTGCTTGAAGTGTTACCGGAAGCGGTGCATCTGAGCGGGGATATTGATACGGTTGCACAAGCCCTGCTGGGTGGCATTCTGCTGTTTTTTCTTCTGGAGAAGCTGGTCCTCTGGCGTCACTGTCACGATGAAGTGTGCGAGGCGCATGGCAGTCATGGTCATGGGCATCACGACCATGGCCGTTCGGGAATGATGATTACGGTTGGAGACACTTTTCACAACTTTGTCGATGGCATCATCATTGCAGGTGCGTTCCTGGTCGATTTTCGCTTGGGTGTGGTGACAACATTGGCAATCATCGCTCACGAAATTCCTCAGGAAATCGGCGACTTCTTGATTTTGCTTCATTCAGGCTACACGCGCACGCAAGCTTTGCTGCTTAATTTCCTGACGGGTGTGGCGACGCTTATTGGCGCTTTGGTTGGTTACTATGCCTTGTCGATGATGAGTGGCTTTATTCCCGTGCTGTTAGGCGTGGCGGCTGCGAGCATGTTGTATGTGGCCTTGTCTGATTTGATTCCAGGCTTGCACAAGCGTGCTGAAATTCGCTCGACCTTGCAGCAGCTAGCGCTGATTGGACTGGGCATCGGCAGCGTCGGACTGCTGGGTTTCTTCATCGGGGACGGCCATTGAGCGGCGTTTCGGCCTGCCGAATATATACGCAAACAATCCGAGTGGTATCACGCCCAGGAAAATCAGGATAGCTATCGCCTTGCCGATAGTGCTGGCAGTGATTGCCATCATCAGAATTACGTAAGCCCAGCCAATTGCTACGATGTACATTTAATCTGCTCCCCAGTGACCGCCATGGTAACCAAAGCTCTCTCCTCTCGTACACCCACCGTGGGTTTTGTTTCACTCGGCTGCCCGAAGGCAACGGTCGATTCTGAGCGCATCCTGACTCAGCTGCGCGCGGAAGGTTACAACATCGTAGGAACCTACAACGATGCCGATGTGGTCGTGGTCAATACATGTGGCTTCATTGATGCTGCGGTGGAGGAGTCTCTCGACGCGATTGGTGAGGCATTGGCTGAAAACGGCAAGGTCATCGTGACGGGCTGTCTCGGTGCCAAGGGCGACGTGATACGCGCGGCCCATCCCAAGGTGCTGGCCGTGTCAGGACCGCATGCGCTGGATGAAGTGATGCAGGCAGTGCACACGGCATTGCCGAAGCCGCATGATCCGTTTGAGGACCTGATTCCTCCGGGCGGCATCAAGCTCACGCCGCGCCACTATGCCTATCTGAAAATATCCGAAGGCTGCAATCATCGGTGCACCTTTTGCATCATTCCATCAATGCGCGGCGATCTGGTCAGCCGCCCGATAGGCGACGTCATGTGCGAGGCGGAGGCCTTGCTGAGTGCCGGGGTAAAAGAGCTGCTGGTGGTTTCGCAGGACACCAGTGCCTATGGCGTCGATGTGAAGTATCGCCCCGGTTTCTGGAATGGCCGCCCGTTGAAAACGCGCATGACCGAGCTTGCCGGTGCGTTGGGCGAACTCGGCGCCTGGGTGCGCCTGCATTACGTGTACCCGTATCCCAGCGTGAACGATGTCATTCCGCTGATGGCCGATGGCATCATTTTGCCCTACCTCGACATCCCGTTTCAGCACGCCAGCCCGCGCATTCTGAAATTGATGAAGCGCCCCGGTGCGGTTGAAAAGACCCTGGAGCGTATTCAGTCCTGGCGCGCTGCCGTGCCCGATCTCACCTTGCGCTCGACGTTTATCGTGGGCTTTCCGGGCGAAACCGAAGCGGAGTTTGATGAATTGTTGGCCTTCCTTCAGGAAGCGCAGCTCGATCGGGTGGGGTGCTTCAAGTATTCGCCGGTAGAAGGCGCGGTGGCAAACGATTTGCCCGATGCGGTGCCCGAAGCGTTGAAGGAAGAACGGTTGGCGCGATTTATGGACGTTCAGGCAGCAATATCCGCAGCCAGGCTTCGCGCCAAAATTGGCCGCGAGATCGAGGTGATCGTCGACGAAGAGGACGAGGCGGGTACGCTCGCGCGCAGCCATGCAGACGCCCCGGAAATTGACGGGGTCGTTTATCTGGAAGGCGTGTCGGGTTTGATGCCCGGGACCCGCCTCAAGGTGCGGGTCGAAGACGCCGACGAGCACGATTTGTGGGCGACGCCTATTTAATCGGTTTGGCGCAGCGAATACATGAGCCTTTTCGGACGCCGCCATATTTTCCAGGCGTCAGCCCGGCGCAGGTGCAGGGTTTTTCCGTTGACCGGATCGGATAGGTGCAGGCCTTGCGGGCCGATCCTGCCGAGCGCACCGAGTAGCGGCACAAACCAGTTCTTTTCCATTGCGCCGAGCGCTTCGCGCCAACCGTAGGCATCGCCGCATTGGCCTGCGGGCGTCAACGCATCCAACTGGATCACGTCTCCCCTTCCAATAAGGGACGGTTCCAGTTTTGATGGCGCGGGGCAGACCTGCGCACTGCAAAATCTGCCTATGGCACAGGCTTCTGCATCACGCGCATACACGTACACAGATGCTTGCGTCACGACAGGCTTGACGCCGCCCCCCCATAGCCACAGGGAATTAACCGGCAGTTCGCCGCGCGCTTCGCGTGCCTGATTGACCGGATGTGCAAACAACAACATCTGCAATTCGTTTAACAAGGTCCGATAGCGTTGGGCATCCTCGCCTTGCGGCTGGATCGGATCAATGTCGCGCCCTGTTGCGACAGACAAGGGGGTGGTGGTGAGCCGTGGCGGATGCGTAAGCTGCAGATACCAGCGTTGCGGGTGGAGCGGAACCGGGTGCAGGGTGTCGCCAAAATGCTGGGCGATCGAAGCCGACAAGGCTTCCGCTTCGAGTTGCGACAAATCGAGCGCGCTGCTGTCTGCCAGCACGATGCGGTCACGCATCACGCGCAGATGCACCGGATCGGCGCGCAGCCAATATGCGTCGTCGGCTGTCCGGCCATCCGCTTCCAGCGTGATAGGTGCAAGCGGCCAGTCCCGCTGACGGGCAATGCCGAGCGACTGGCACACTGCCGCTTCGCAGCCCTCGGTCGGGCAGGGCTGGAGGCTGCCGCGCGCCAACAATATTTCCAGCGCGGGCACACGCAAATTATGCGTGGCCGCTTCGAGCAGGCGTGCGGGTGGGAACAGATGGGGGATGAGCAGTAGCATGGGTCGAGTGTAACAAGCCGATTCGCTGACTGGAATCTGGCAGGGGATCCATGTGTTTGAACGCCATCGTGCCGCGTAGGCGCGGGTGCTGCATTTGCCGGGAGAGGGGCGCGGCTGTGGCATACTCGCGAAATTCTTTAAGCGAGTTCTGTCTTGTTGCCCTTTGAACTTCAGATCGGCCTGCGCTACACCCACGCCAAGCGCAGCAACCATTTCATTTCCTTCATCTCGATTGTGTCCATGGTCGGCATTGCGCTGGGCGTGATGGCGCTGATCGTGGTGTTGAGTGTGATGAATGGTTTTCAGGAAGAGTTGCGCACCCGGATTCTCGGCGTGGCCGCGCACCTGGAGATCAGCGGGCCGGCGGACCGTTTGACCGACTGGCGCGATGTGCTGGCGCAGGCGAAGCAGAACAAAAGCGTGGTGTCGGGTGCGCCTTATGTCAATACGCAGGGCATGCTCGCCAACGGCGACTCGGTGCGCGGCGCGGTCATACGCGGCGTGGCGCCGGAACTGGAAAATCAGGTGGCTGACTTTGCGCAGCATATGAAGGCCGGCAAACTGTCCGACCTCAAGCCGGGTGAGTTCGGCATCATTCTGGGGGGAGAGTTGGCGCGCGTGCTGAATGTCTACCCCGGAGACAAGGTGGTGTTGCTCAGTCCGCAAGGCAACATTACCCCGGCTGGGGTGATGCCGCGCGTCAAGCAGTTCACTGTTACCGGCATCTTCGAGGCCGGCATGTTCGAATATGATTCCGGACTCGCCTTGATCCACCTGAGGGATGCGCAAAAGCTGCTGCGATTGGGCGATGACGTTTCGGGCGTGCGCCTGAAACTCGATGAATTATTCAGAGCGCCGTTCGTGACGCGCGAATTATCGCAAAGCCTCAACGGCCAGTTTTACATCACCGACTGGACGCAAAGCCACGCTAATTTCTTTCGCGCGGTGGCGATTGAAAAACGCATGATGTTTTTGATCCTGCTGCTGATCGTCGCGGTGGCAGCATTCAATATTGTGTCGACGCTGGTGATGGCCGTCACCGACAAACAATCCGACATCGCCATTTTGCGCACGCTCGGCGCCAGGCCGGGTTCGATCATGGCCATCTTCATGGTGCAGGGGGCATTCATCGGGGTGTTCGGCACCTTGCTGGGGGTGACGAGCGGGGTATTGCTTGCGTTCAATCTCGAAACGGTTGTGCCGATCATCGAGCGTATGGCTGGCATGGATCTGTTCCCCGCCGACGTGTACTACATCAACGAGTTGCCATCCAGGCTGGTGTGGGGCGACGTCGGTGTGATCGCGGGCATTTCGTTGCTGATCAGCCTGGTTGCAACCTTGTACCCCAGTTGGGCGGCATCGCGCATCAATCCCGCGGAGGCGCTGCGCTATGAGTAAGACCGTGCTGCGCTGTGTCGGTTTGAGCAAAACCTTTCGCCAGGGTAAAAATGACGTGCCGGTTCTGAGCGGCGTCGATCTTGAAGTCCGCGCCGGCGAGTCGCTTGCAATTGTCGGCGCTTCGGGCTCGGGAAAAAGCACGCTGCTGCATCTGCTGGGTGGACTTGATACGCCCACGGCCGGACAGGTCGCACTGCTCGGGCGCGATCCCTTTGCCATTTCCGAAGCGGCGCGCTGCGAGTTGCGCAACACGGCGCTGGGGTTTGTCTATCAGTTTCATCACCTGCTACCGGAGTTTTCGGCGCTGGAAAATGCCGCCATGCCGCTGACCATCCGCCGGCTGGATCAAGCCCAGGCGATGGCACGCGCGGCGGAGGTATTGAGCGAAGTGGGCCTGGGCCATCGGCTGCCGCATCGTCCGGGCGAACTTTCCGGGGGCGAGCGTCAGCGCGTGGCGATTGCGCGCGCGCTGGTCACCCAGCCTGCGTGCATCCTGGCCGACGAGCCCACCGGCAACCTCGATCGTCATACCGCCAATGCGGTGTTCGACTTGATGCGTGAGCTCAACCAAAAACACAATACCAGTCTGATAGTCGTCACTCACGACATCGATCTGGCCGCGCGTATGGACCGGCAGTTGCGGCTGGTGGACGGGGTGTTGCAACCGGTCTGACGGCGCCACGCGATGCGAATTGCGCTCATCGCGTTTTGCTTCGGCGTGTGGCTGCTGCAACAGCAGGCCGCTTTGCCTTCCGCGCGCTGGCTGGGGGTGTTGCCGCTGTTGTCTGCGGCGCTGCTGTTGCCGCATTTCTCCCATGGATTATTCAAAACTGCGCGCCGGCTCGGTATTGCGCTGTTGTGCGCCGCGCTGGGATTTGCCTGGGCGGCGTGGCGGGCCGATCTGCGGCTGGCCGATCGGCTGCCCGACCCCTGGCAGGGCGTGGACCTCGCCGTGATGGGGGTGGTGAGTGAATTGCCGCAGACCAACGCGCGCGGCGAACGCTTCGTGCTCGATATCGAACAGGTTATCACACCCAACGCGCCCAGCCTGAAGCGCATACAACTCACACGCTACTGGCCGCGCAAGGGCGATCGCATTCCAGCCGTGCGCGCCGGCGAGCGCTGGCAATTCACGGTCCGGCTGAAGCGGCCCTACGGCACCCACAACCCGCACGGCTTCGACCTCGAAGCCTGGATGTTGGAGCGGAACATTGCCGCCTCGGGATACGTGCGCGACACCCCGCAGCCGCAGCGCATCGATGAACGCGCCGCCACCCCCGGCGCATGGGTCGCCGCCACGCGCGCGGCCATACGCGAGCGGATTATTTTCACCTTGGGCGATGCGCCCTATGCCGGCGTCATCGCGGCATTGGTGATCGGCGACCAGCGCAGCATTCCGCACGACCAATGGCGATCCTTCACCCGTACCGGGGTCAATCATCTGCTGTCGATATCCGGCCTGCACGTCACCATGATCGCCGCGCTCGCGGGCTGGATGGCGGCCTTTGGCTGGCGGCGCTGGCCGCGCGCGGCGGAGCGCTTGCCGGCACGCCAGGCGGGGCTGCTGGCCGCGGTGCTGGCCGCGTGCGCGTATGCGGTGCTGGCGGGGTTTCAGGTGCCGGCGCAGCGTACGCTGTTCATGCTCGTCGTGCTGGCGCTGGCCTTTTGGGGGCGGCGCGAGCCGCGTCCTTTTTCGGCGCTGATCTGGGCCTTGTTTGCGGTGTTGCTGATCGATCCATGGGCGGTATTGTCGGCCGGCTTCTGGTTGTCATTTGGCGCCATGGCAGCCATCTTGTGGGTGACGTTCGGCCGCGTCGCGTTGCCCGACAAGCTGCGCGGCTGGGTCACGGTGCAGGCGGCCGTGACGCTGGCGCTTGCGCCGGCTTTGCTATTGCTGTTTCAGCAGGTGTCCATCGTCTCGCCACTGGCCAATGCGGTGGCGATTCCGCTGGTGAGCTGGCTGGTTACCCCGCTGGCTTTGCTCGGCGTTGTCGTGCCGTCGCTGTGGCATGCGGCAGCATGGCTCATGGAATGGTTGGGGCAGGGGCTGGCATGGGCCGGCACGCTGCCCTGGGCGGTGGCCGCGCGGCCTGCACCGGATGGCTGGACAACGCTGCTGGCCGTGGCAGGCACGGTGTGGCTGTTGCTGCCGCGCGGCTTTCCGTTGCGGGTGCTGGGCGGGCTGCTATGGCTGCCACTCGTGTTTCCGCAGCAAGCGCATGTTGCGCCCAACAGCTTTCAGGCTGACATGATCGACGTCGGTCAGGGCGCCGCCATCCTGATTCGCACCGCGAATCATGCACTGCTCTACGACACCGGCCCGGCGTTTGCCGACAGCGATTCGGGCGAGCGCATCATCGTGCCGTATCTGCGTGCAAGCGGAGTGGGGGAATTGTCCGGCGTGATGGTTTCGCACGACGACAACGACCACAGCGGCGGCCTGCAATCGGTGCTGCGCGACATCCCGACCGGCTGGCTGCTGCATGGGATGCCTGCGGCGAGCCCACTGCTGACCGCAGCACCCAAGCCCCGCCACTGCTATCGCGGTCAGCAGTGGCAGTGGGACGGCATCCGCTTCGAGATACTGAACCCGCCCGCCAAGGCCTATACCGAATCCCGCCGCCGCGACAACGACTTCAGCTGCGTGCTCAAGGTCAGTGCGGGCAAACAAAGCCTGTTGATTACCGGGGATGCCGAGCGGCGCGGCGAACTTGAGTTAATGGAATCCGGCGCCGACCTGTCGGCCACCGTGCTGGTGGCCGGGCATCACGGCAGCCGCACCTCGTCGCTTGCCGAATTTGTCGAACAGGTACGCCCGGACAGGGTGGTATTCAACGTCGGTTATCGCAACCGTTTCAACCATCCGCATCCGCAGGTGGTGGCGCGTTATCGTGAAGCGAACGCCCGCGTTCTGCGCAGCGACACGAGCGGGCTCATTCAATTGATGTTTGACGAAACCAGGGTTACGGCTTCGGAATATCATCCGTCGCATCGTCGCTATTGGCAGTACAGCGCCCCGTGAACCAGGCAAAACCTTATTGCGCCGCAAAAAATAGACGGCGGCATGGGAAAGCCAGATCGAAACATGCAGGTCAGCAGCCGGCTGCATTGTGGGCATTGGCGAAGCGTGACATGACGGACCGTGGTGGGTCGGGAACTGAAGGTCGAAATCCTTACCGACTGATCCTGTCTGTCGGATATAGTCTGATCTTCGCCGCCTGAAAATCCCCCGCCGCGCTTGCGGCGTACCTCGATGCATTTTAATGAATGAAACTGCCCGCCCCCGCTGTTTTGATGCGACCGACCTGGAAACGGCCCGGCTGGCGCTGGCGCGGGTGTTGCCGGTGGCGGAAAACGATCTGCTCTGGCGCGCGCTGGCTTATGCGCATGAGCAACTAGGGGGGAGCGTTGCCTTTTCTCACAGCGTCGGCACGGCGTTGATCGTTGCCGAACTGCGGGTGAGCGCGGACGCGGTGGCGGCCGCCTTGCTGCATGCCTGTCTGGATGATGCCTCCGCAACGGGGACGCCGCCAGATGCCCACCCTGCGGGCGGTCTTGGCGCAGCGCCTGATTTTGATGCCCGCTTTGGCACGGCTGCGCGGCTGGCACGCGGGGTGGCGGCGATGGCGCGCATCGAGACGCTGGCCACCAGCGCCACCGATAAACGCATCGACCCGCATGCCCAGCTCGAGGCCTTGCGCCAGATGGTGCTGGCGATGGTGGAAGATATACGCGTGGTGCTGGTGAAGCTGGCCGAACGCACGCATGCCTTGCGGTGCGCGGCCGATGAAGAGGAAAGCACGCGGGAAGCGCTCGGGCAGCAGGCGCGCGAACTGTTCTCCCCGCTGGCGAATCGCCTCGGGGTGTGGCAACTCAAGTGGGAAATGGAGGATTGGGCGTTTCGCTATCTGGAACCCGATACCTACAAAACCATCGCGGCGAAGCTTGATGAAAAGCGTGCGAACCGCGAAGCCTATATCCGCGGCATCATCGAGCGCTTGCAGGCTGAGCTGGATTTGCATGGTATTGAAGCCGAAGTCAGCGGTCGCCCCAAGCACATCGCCAGCATCGTCAACAAGATGCGGCGCAAACGGTTGAGTTTCGAGCAGTTGTACGATATCCGCGCGGTGCGCGTGCTGGTCCGGCACGAGATTGATTGTTATACCGTGCTGGGACTCGCACACAACTTGTGGCAGCCGATTCCGGGCGAATTCGACGATTACATTTCGCAACCCAAAAGCAACGACTACCGCTCGCTGCATACCGCGGTGATCGGCCCGGAAGATCGTGCCGTC
>NCIF01000098.1 GCA_002256785.1 Hydrogenophilales bacterium 17-61-9 | reverse complement strand
TACGACGAATACGGCATCGACCAGCCGCCCTTCGTCATTGTCAAGGCCGACGCCGGCACCTACGGCATGGGCATCATGACGGTGAAGTCGGCGGACGACGTGCGCGAGCTCAACCGCCGCCAGCGCAACAAGATGGCGGTCGGCAAGGAAGGCATGGCAGTCAGCGAGGTGCTGATCCAGGAAGGCGTCTACACCTTCGAGAGCATCAACGAGGCGGTCGCCGAGCCGGTGGTCTACATGCTCGACAACTTCGTCGTCGGCGGCTTCTACCGCGTGCACACCGGGCGCGGCGCCGACGAAAATCTCAACAGCCCCGGCATGCACTTCGTGCCACTGGCGTTCGACGACACCTGCGTGATGCCCGACCGCAGCGCCAATCCCGATGCCAGCCCCAACCGTTTCTACGCTTATGGCGTGATCGCGCGGCTGGCGATGCTGGCGGCATCGATCGAGCTCGACGAGACGCGCCACGAGATGGAAGAAGCGGTCGCCGCATGAAGCTGCTGTTCGTCGTCGATCCGCTGGCGGGTCTCAAACCCTGCAAGGACAGCTCGGTGGCGATGATGCGCGCGGCGGCGGCGCGCGGCCATGCCGTGTTCGCCGCCGAAGCGCGCCGGCTGTTTATCCAGGATGGTTTCGCGCGCGCCGCCTGCGCCGCGCTCGACGTGCGCAACGATGCCGACTGGTATGCCATTCTCCACACCGATATCTGCACGTTGAAGGACTTCAACGCCGTGGTGATGCGTACCGACCCGCCGGTGGACACCGACTATCTGCTCGCCACGCAGCTGTTGAGTGTCGCCGAGGCCAACGGCGCACGCGTGTTGAACCGTCCATCGTGTTTGCGTGATTTCAACGAAAAGCTGGCGATCCTCAATTTTCCGCGCTTCATTGCCCCCACCCAGGTGAGCGCCGATGCGGCCCTCATCAACGCGTTTCTTGACGAGCACCACGACATCATCGTCAAACCGCTCACCGAAATGGGCGGCAGCGGTATTTTTCGCCTGACCTTGACCGACCCCAACCGCAACGCCATTCTGGAAACGCTGACCCGGCATGGCCGTCGCGCCATCATGGCGCAACGCTATCTGCCCGCCATCAGCGAGGGCGACAAGCGCATCCTGCTGATCGATGGCGAAGTCGTGCCGTGGGCGCTGGCACGCATCCCCAAAGCGGGCGAAACGCGCGGCAATCTCGCCGCGGGGGGCACCGCCCGCGCGCAGCCCCTGTCCGCTCGGGACCAGGTCATCGCCGACACCCTCGCCCCCTGGGCACGCGACCAGGGCATTTTCCTGGCCGGACTCGATGTGATTGGCGCCAGCCTCACCGAAATCAACGTCACCAGTCCCACCGGCTTTCAGGAAATCGCCGCACAGACCGGGCATGATGTGGCGGTGCAGTTCATCGCGGCCATCGAACGCAGCTGTTCCAGCAGCATCCGCATTTGAAGCCGAGCGCGCTGATCAAGCCAACGCAGTACGGCCTCGGCCTGATGCTGCTGTGGGGGCTGCTTGCATGCAGCCCGCCCCCACTGGTGCAGCAGCAGGCCTATGTGTTCGGCACCCTGGTGGAAGCCAGTGTCTACGGCGCGCCCGAAGCGCAGGCCCAACGTGCGCTTGCTGCGGTACTGGCGCGCTTCGATACGCTGCACCGCACCCTGCACGCGTGGCAACCCAGCGATCTGTCGCGTCTCAACGCGGCCCTGGCCCACGGGCAACGTGCCTCCGTGTCGACCGAACTTGCCGCGATGCTGCGCGATGCGCAAACCCTGTCCGCCCAGTCTGGCGATACGTTCAATCCGGCCATTGGCGGCCTGATCGCGCTATGGGGGTTTCATGCCGATGCGCCGCAGTCGCAGGTTCCGGATGCCGCCGCCATTGCACGCTGGGTGAAAGATGCGCCGCGCATGCGCGATCTGCATCTCGAACAAAACACCGTCTGGAGCGACAATCCGGCGGTGCAACTGGATCTCGGCGGCTACGCCAAGGGCGTCGCCCTCGATGAAGCGGTACGCATTCTGAAAACCCATGGCATACGCAACGCGCTGGTCAACATCGGCGGCAATGTAATCGCACTGGGCACGCACGGCGACCGCCCCTGGCGGGTGGGCATCCAGCATCCGCGCAAGCCTGGCACGCTGGCCACGCTGAATTTGCACGACGGCGAGGCAATTGGCACATCGGGCGACTACCAGCGCTACTTTGAAGTGTCCGGGCAGCGCTACAGCCATTTGATCGACCCGCGCACCGGCAGGCCCGCAACAGGGATGCAATCGGTCACGGTTCTGGTCGCGGGGAAACGCGCCGGCACGCGCTCGGACGCGTTGTCAAAACCGCTGTTCATCGACGGCGCGGGGCGTCTGGCGGAACACGCCGCCCGCCTGGGCATCGCCGACTACCTCGCGGTCGATGCCAGCGGTCAAATCCATGCCTCGCCAGCGATGACAGCCCGTCTTCGTTAAATCGGTTTGGGCATCACGTTCGCACCCTCTCCCCCTGGGGGAGGGGGTTGGGGGGAGGGAAACGCGCGGCCTATGCGCGTTAGAATGCTGTTTTTAGTCTGAGCTTTATTCAATGATAGGCATCCTCATCGTCGCTCACGGTTCGCTCGCCGACAGTCTGGTCGACTGCGCAGCGCACGTGCTGGGCCAGCGCCCCGAAAAACTTGCCACGCTGGATTTCATCGGCCACGCCGATCCCGACGAGCGCCAGAAGGCTTTGCAAATTCGACTGGCCGAACTGGACGAAGGCGACGGCATCCTGGTACTGACCGATGTGTACGGCGCCACCCCCAGCAACACCTTGTGCCGGCTGCTCGAGCCGGCCCATATCGAGGGTGTTTCCGGCGTCAATCTGCCGATGCTGATCAAGGCCCTGAACTACCGCGACGCCCTGCCGCTGCCCCAACTCATCGAAAAAATTGTCGAAGGCGGGCGCAACAGCATTAACCATATTTCAGAGACCATGTGCCATGCAGCAACGGGACGTTGAAATCATCAACAAACTGGGGCTGCATGCGCGCCCCTCGGCCAGGCTGACCCAGCTGGCCTCCAGCTTCAAAAGCGACGTGTTCATGGCGCGCAATGGCCGCCGCATCAACGCCAAAAGCATCATGGGGGTGATGATGCTGGCGGCGGCCAAAGGCAGCACCGTCACGCTGGAAACCGACGGCGAAGACGAGCAGGAAGCGATCGACGCGCTGGCCGGATTGATTACCAGCGGCTTCGGGGAAGACGTATCCTGAAAACCACAGTTGACCGCTCATAACCTATTGCACCCATCATGAATATCGAGTTTCTGCCTTCGATCAAGCTCAACGCCTGGGTAAGTCCGCTACGCACCCGCTGGCATTTATGCCCTTTAGGGTGCGCCTGGTCGAGCGCCTGCCTTTGTCGCGCGTCGTTGCAGGCCCCGGCCTGCCGCCTCCTCGCTTCGCGGCAGCCACCCGCCCAGACGCACCATCAGGCGCGTCCAACTGTGGTTTCCAGGATATGAGCTTCTCCCTGCACGGAATCGGCGTCTCCGGCGGCATCGCCATCGGCTATGCGCATCTTGCGTCGAGTGCGCGCGTCGAAGTGCCGCAGTACATGCTCGAACGCAAATACATCAAGGAAGAACTGGCGCGTTTTGAAGAGGCGATTCTTGCCACGCGGGCCGAACTCGAGACCTTGCGCAGCCATATCCCGCCCAACGCACCGGCGGAACTGCTGGTGTTTCTGGATATGCACCTGATGTTTCTTGGCGATTCGATGATCGCCGAAGAACCCAAGCGCCTGATTCGCGAAACGCAATGCAATGCCGAGTGGGCGCTGGCGCAACAGATGGACGCACTGGTGGCGCGCTTCGAGGAAATCGACGACGCCTATCTGCGCAGCCGCCAGGAAGACGTGGTGCAGGTGGTGCAGCGCGTACTCAAGGTATTGACCGGCCATCCCAGCCACTTGCCGCTGGATATCGACTTTGACGTCGAGCGCATTCTGGTCGCGCACGAACTGTCGCCTGCCGACATGGTGTTGTTCAAGAATGTGCACTTTGCCGCCTTCATCACCGACCTCGGCGGCACCACCTCTCACACCGCCATTCTGGCGCGCGGCATGGCCATGCCGTCGGTGATGGCGCTGCACAATGCGCGGGGCTTGATCCGCGATCACGATCTGTTGATTGTCGATGGCCGCGATGGCGTGGTGATCGTCAATCCGGACGAGTCGGTTCTGACCGAATACCGGTTGCGGCAGAACCAGTGGCGCATCGACACCGACAAGCTCAAGCGGCTGAAAACCAGCAAATCCGCCACGCTCGACGGCACCCCGATCGAACTGATGGCGAACATTGAATTGCTGCAGGACGTGGATGCGGTGAAAACGGCGGGGGCCCACGGCGTGGGTTTGTTCCGCAGCGAGTTCCTGTTCCTCAATCGCGACGACTTGCCCGGCGAAGACGAACAATACGAATCCTACAAGGCGGTGGCCGAAGCCCTGAACGGCAAACCGGTCACCATCCGCACGCTGGACCTGGGCGCGGACAAACAGGCGCCGTGGGGTCACACCGTGGCCGACAACCCTGCACTGGGCCTGCGCGCAATCCGCTTGTGCCTGGCCGAACCCGGGCTGTTTCACACGCAGCTGCGCGCGATTTTACGGGCCTCGCAACATGGCCAGGTTCGCATGTTGATCCCCATGCTGGTCAGCTTTGCCGAATTGCGTCAAACCCTGCTGCGCATCGAAGAAGCCCGGGCTTCACTGAAAAAAGACGGGCTGAAATTCGATGAAGCCATGCCTGTCGGCGGCATGATCGAAGTGCCCGCCGCCGCACTCGCCGCCGGATTCTTCGCCGAACAGCTGGATTTTCTGTCGATCGGCACCAACGACCTGATCCAGTACACGCTTGCAATCGACCGCGCGGACGACAGCGTCGCGCATCTGTACGACCCGCTGCATCCGGCGGTGCTCCACCTGATTCAGCACACCATTCGCGCAGGCGCCAAGCTGGGCAAGCCGGTATCCGTGTGCGGGGAAATGGCGGGCGATCCGTTGCTGACGCGACTCCTGCTGGCGCTGGGTTTGAGATCGTTTTCGATGCAGCCCGCCAGCCTGCTGCAGGTGAAGCAGCAGATTCTGAAGTCGCATCTGGAAGAGTTGTCGCCGACGATGCAGCGCCTCCTGAGAAACACCGATCCGGATAAAACAGCGGGATTGTTGCATCGACTCAATACCTGACCCGCACGCGAGTCAGGTCGAGGCGCCCGCCTCAGGCGGAAAATTGCGCGGCGATGCGCGCCAATTCGGCTTTTTCGTTGCGTAATGCGCCGATCTCATCCTTGACTCGCGCCATCCGGTTTTTCAACGTGCCTATGTTCTCCAGTATCCGCTTCAGGTTGTCCAGACGCGTATCGAGATACTGTTTGTGTTCGCGAATACGGGTCATGACGGGATCAAGCGCAATCCGCAGCCAGCGCTCGGCTTCGAGCCGGGCCAGACTGAATGCCTTGCGCGCCTCTTCAGCCAGGCCCGCATAAAAGCGCCGGATCATGAAACGCTTTTCCAGCATCAGATTGGCAGGGTCTTTGCAAAAGGCCTCGGTTTCCCGCATCAAGCCCGCCAGACGATTGCGATAAGCGCCCAAATCCAGCCTTGGCACCTGCATCCTGGGAAGATTATGCTTGCTGTGAAAGCGTGAATAAGCCTGGTCCAGCGCATCCAGCATGTTGTCGGCCTGGAGGGTTGCCTGCTGCAAGCGCCCGCTCATCTGCTCGCTCAGTTGACGGATGCCGCTGGTCAGGCCGCGCGTGGTCAGGCTGGCCTCCATGGCCGCGCGACCCGACTTGCAAATGACACCCAGCGTGTCCTCCGACAGGTGCATCAATAAATGCTCGCCCTGCACCTTCAGCATTTTTCGGGTGGCGCGAAACTGACTGGCGGTGGCGTCGTAGCTGTCTTTTTCGAGCTGCAACGCGGCGCGGGCCTGCTCGACCAGTTCGCGGTTCTTGCCGGAAAGCTGGGTCAGTTGAATCAAGTCGTCGCTGCTGCGCTTGATGCGGGCGACCATGTCCGCGCGGCTCTCATCAAGCAGGACATTCACCTCGCGATTCACGGCGTGGTACAGCATGTCGCGACGTGCCGGGATCACCTGATGCGCCAGCAAATACTCCAGCGATTCGATGCCCGAGCGCACGCGCAGCTCGGTATCGCCACGTATTTTTGCCACCAGCGCTTTCTGGGCGGACACGGCAAACACCCGGCTGCGCGGCAGTTTCAGCACCCGGGCCGTTTCTTCGATCTGTCGCTCGATGGTGGCCTGAACCTCGGAATCGCTCTTCAGCTCATCCCACAGCATGTCGACCTTGTTCAGCACGGCCACATGGTAATTGGCATGGCGATGAACGTGTTTCTGCCAGACTTCCAGGTCCGAGCGCGTCACGCCGGTGTCCATGGCCAGCAAATACATCACCGCATGGGCATTGGGAATGACCGATAGCGTCAGTTCCGGCTCGGCGCCCAGGGCGTTGAGTCCGGGCGTGTCCAGAATAGTCAGTCCGGCCTGCAGCAGCGGATGGGGGTAATTGACGGTGGCATAGCGCCAGGCTGGCACATCCACGGTGCCATCGGCGCGCAACTGGTGGCGCTCGCTGGGGTCATCGCCGTTCCATAAACCCATCTCGACGGCGTCGACCGCTGCCATCGCTTTGGTTTCGGTGAGTTTTTTCAGGCTTTCCTGCATCTGGCGCGGATCATCGGGATCCAGGCTCACCCGGCACCACTCGATCGGCATGCGCTTCAAGTGCGCCAGCGATTCGCTGCGGCGGCGCGTTTCGATGGGCAGCAGGCACAGGCAAGGGGACTCGTCCGTGTTGGAATACAACTCGGTCGGGCACATGGTGGTGCGCCCGGCATCGGAGGGGAGCAGACGCTGGCCGTGGTCGGCAAAAAACAGCGCATTGATCAGTTCGGTCTTGCCGCGCGAAAACTCGGCGACAAAGGCCACCACCAGCTTGTCCTGCCGCAAGGTCGACGCGGTATCGGCCAGCCGCAGGGTGCGCTCGGCGTCGATGCCATGCTGGCGGTCGAGCCAGTCGGCATAGTCCGTAATCGCCGTCGCCAGTTTCATGCGCCGCTCGCTGTAGTCGGCGACTTCCTGTTCCAGATGGATGCTCATGCTGTATTTATTTTTGCGATCGCCATTAAACAAGCACCCGCCAAGGTGTGTCGACACCGCACACCGCCACGGTTTTCTGCCTGGAAGTCTCTCCTCTAACCAGACGCACCACTGACTTGGGCACTCCCCATTGCGCGGCCAACCAGGCCAACAGATGCGCATTCGCTTTATTATCGACAGCGGGCGCAGTAATCTTTAGTTTCAGCCGCCCGCCGTGTTCGCCGACCACAGCCGTCAGCCTGGCCGCCGGTTGCACATGCAGGTCCAGCCACCACTCCCCGCCGTGGCGTTGCGCCCAAACCGGGGGCCTGTTCACGCTACTTTCAGAGTGCGGCAAGCAGCGCCCGCTCCATCGCCAGAATCGGCACCATCAGCACCAGCTGACACAGAACAAACAACACCAGCGGCGTTAGATCGACGTTTGAAATCATCGGGATAAAGCGTCGCAACGGTCGTAGAAACGGCTCCGACAGCGCATACACCACGGGCACCAGCGGCGTATTGGCGTTCACCCAGGACAATACCGCCCGAACCAGGGTGAGCCCGATAATCAGGTATACCGTGAGGCTCAACAATCGCACCCCCCCCAAACCGAGCATGACCAGCCACACCGAGCCGCCCGCCAATGCGAAGGGATAAGCATTGAGCCAGTAGATGGCAGCCACCACCGCCGCCTCGACCAGCAGCGCAAGCAGCACGCAAGCCCAATCCAGGCCAAACAGACCCGGCACCAAACGGCGTAGCGGCTTCACCGCGAAGTCGGTGATGGCCACGATGAATTCGGCAAAGGGATTGCGAAACGGCACCCGAAACAGCTGCATCATGAAACGCAACAGCACGGCAATCACAAACAGATTGCCCAGCGTCTGCAGCAGAAAGGCCAGCGCACCCGAAATCATGCGAGTCGCCCCAGTTCGTCGCCCAGCTCGGCGCTGCGACGGCTCGCGGCTTCCACCGCCTGGCCGATGGCCAGATTGACCGCTGCCGACTCCAATGCCTCAACGCCGCGTTCGGTGGTGCCGCCCCTGGAGGTCACGCGCGCGCGCAGCACGCCCGGTTCTTCCCCCGACTCCAACGCCAGCTTGGCCGCGCCAAAAAAAGTCCGCAGCGCCAGTTGACGTGCCGTCGCCGGCGGCAGGCCCTGTGCCGCCGCAGCCGCTTCCAGCGCTTCGATACAATAAAACACATACGCCGGGCCGCTGCCCGAAACCGCCGTTACCGCATCCAGTTGCAGCTCCTCCTCCACCCACACCACGCCCCCCACGGCACGCAACACCGCTTCGGCTTGCGAGCGCGACTCAAGGCTGACGGCAGCAGGGGCAAACAGGCCCGTTATCCCGGCCTGCACCAGCGCGGGCGTATTGGGCATGGCGCGGACGATGCGTTCATGCCCCCCCAGCCAGCGGGAAAGGTCAGCCACCCTGACGCCGGCTGCGATTGAGACCACCAGCTGCCCGGCCATCCGGGATGCCAGCATGGCGGCTACCTGAGGCAGGGACTGAGGCTTCACGGCCAGCACAATCATGGCATGGAGTCGCGCCTGCGACACATCCGAGTGCGTGACCACGCCGAAGCGCGCAGCCAGTTGCGCCCGCGCATCGGCATTGATTTCCACCACTTCGATGTCGGTGGGCTGGGTGCCGCTGGCAACCAGCCCGCCAATGATGGCTGCCGCCATGTTGCCGCCGCCGATAAAACTGATTTTATGCATGCTTCACCTCGGATGTTTTATGAATTCGCGCGATGATCGCGCAGGATTTTGCTTCGTAGGGGAATTTTGTGAAGGAGTGGCGTAGTGATTCATACGCCCGACTGAGCAAAGTTTACATACGAAACAAAAGACCAGTGAGGGCGCGCGTCAATTTATGAATCATCCGGGGTATATCCTTTCGCCAAATAATGCTGTTCCGATGCGCACGATGGTCGCCCCCTCCAGTATGGCCGCTTCCAGGTCGGCCGACATCCCCATCGACAGGGTATCGAGGCTGTGTCCGCGCGAATTCAGGGCATCGAATGCCAGACGTACTTGCCGACATGCAGCGCGCTGTGCATGCCTGTCCGCCACCGGCGCAGGAATCGCCATCAAGCCGCGCAGCTGCAATCGCGGCAGCGCAGCCACCGCATCGGCCAGTTCGGGCAACGCCGAAAGCGCGACCCCGCCCTTACTGGTTTCGCCACTGACGTTGACCTCAATGCAGACTTGCAGGGGCGGCAGGCCGGGCGGACGCTGGGCCGACAAACGCTCGGCAATTTTCAGCCGGTCAACGCCATGCACCCAGCTGAAATGCCCGGCAATTGCCCGCGTCTTGTTGCCTTGAATGGGGCCGATAAAATGCCACACCAAGGGCAAATCGGCCAGTTGCGTCTGTTTGTCCAATGCTTCCTGTACATAGTTTTCACCGAATTCCAGCTGGCCGCAGGCCGCCAGATCGCGCACCGCTGCCGCATCGAAGGTTTTGCTCGCCGCCAGCAAACTGACCGTTTCAGCCTTGCGCCCGGCCTCAATGGTTGCGCGCGCGATCCGCATCCGCACTGCATGCAAACGGCTTTCCGGGGTGGACAGTGGAAGCGACATCATCGGATTCAAGTTTGCGCGTTTGCGGGCCGTTATCTATTGCGATCATTATCTGTTAAAACCCCATCCAATACTGAGCGA
>NCIF01000097.1 GCA_002256785.1 Hydrogenophilales bacterium 17-61-9 | reverse complement strand
CTTACGAATCCGGCGTGCCCCTTGCGGGTACAGCGGAGTCGTTGTCGCTTTAGCGGCTTACGAATCCGGCGTGCCCCTTGCGGGTACACTCTCGGCATTACCGACTCAAAAAAATAGCAATGCTCTGGGAAACGCTCTCCGTTGTACGCGACCTGCCGCGGCTGCATGAAATCGCTTCGGTGATGATTCGCTATGGCTGGGGCGATCTGGTGCGCATGCTGGGCATCAGCGGCGTGCTGGAGCGCGCGGGTCGGGTCTTGCATTGGCATAGCACCAGTGAAATCAGTCAGCTTGACGCGCCGGTTCGCATCCGCCGGGCGCTTGAGGAGCTGGGTCCGACTTTCGTCAAGCTGGGGCAACTGCTGGCGACCCGGGTCGATATGTTCCCGCCGCAATGGATTGGCGAATTCGAAAAGTTGCATAGTCAGGTACCCGCAGTCCCCTACGAGGTGTTGCACCCCGTTTTGGCGGCGGCTCTCAGGGGAGAACCCGGCGCGGTATTTGCCGAATTCGATCCGCTACCGCTGGCGGCGGGTTCCATCGCACAGGTACATCGCGCCACGCTCAAGGATGGATCGCCCGTCGTGGTCAAGGTTCGACGCCCTGATATTGAGGCGGTGATCCGGGCCGATCTGCGCATTCTGGAACACGCGGCACGACTGCTGGCAAGCGAAGTGCCGGATGCGCGTCGCTACGATCCGGTGCAAATTGTTTCACAATTCCGCCGCTCGCTGAATCGCGAGCTCGACCTGGCAAAAGAGGCGCGCAACATCGAGCAGTTTGCGCGCAATTTTGCCGACGATCCTTTGGTGCAGATTCCCCGGGTGTATTGGGAATTCACCAATGACCGCGTCAATGTGCAGGAACGGATCAGCGGCCTCTCGGGGGTCGCCCCCGACAGGTTGCGAGCACAGGGGCTCGACCCGGCGATACTGGCTGCACGTGGCGCTGATACGGTGTTGCGCATGGTGCTGGAGCATGGCTACTTTCATGCCGATCCGCACCCCGGCAATGTGATGTTCCTGCCGGACAACCGCATCGGCATGATCGATTTCGGCATGGTGGGGATGCTGACGAATAACCGTCGCAACCAGATTGTCGATATGCTGAGCGGCTTGACGCGCAAGGACGAGCAGGCCTTGCTACAGGTGCTGCTCGATTGGAGCGACGAATCCGTCGGAGATGAGGATCGCCTGGCCTACGACGTGGCGGAGCTGCTGCAAAGCTACGACGATCTGCAGCTCAAGGACGTGAAAATTGGCGCGCTGCTAAACGACATCACCGCCATGATGCGCGACAACAATCTGCTGCTGCCAGCCGATCTGACCTTGTTGTTTAAGACGCTGATCACGCTGGAGGGCCTGGGTCAGCAGCTCGATCCCCGCTTTCACATGATCGACAATGTGACGCCGTTCGTGGAGCGCATTATCCAGCAGCGCCACACCCCGCAAGCCCTGTTTGCACGCGGACGCAAGAGTGTGCGCGAGGCGCTGGAGGTGGTGGCCGACTTGCCGCGTGATTTGCGTCATCTGCTGCGGGATGTGCGGCGCGGGCGAATCAAGATCGATCTGGACCTGAAGCGGCTGGATCATTTCGGCCACCAGCTGGACCGCGCCAGCAACCGCATCACCATGGGCATTCTGACCGCGTCGCTGGTGGTGGGGTCCAGCATCATCATGACGGTGGAGGGAGGGCCCAAGTTGTTCGGATTGCCCCTGTTCGGGCTGCTGGGTTTTCTGATTGCATTTTTCAACAGCCTCTGGATTATCTTTTCCATCTGGCGTTCGGGCAAACACTGAGCCGCGGGGGCTCAGTTCACAGACGACACGGCGTTCTGTTCTGCAAGGGTCGCGGCCAGCGTGGCCAGCGAGACCGGTCTTCCCAGCAAAAATCCCTGTGCGTGGGCGATTCCCAGACTCTCCACTTTTTGCAGCACCACTTCGCATTCCACCCCTTCAGCCACCAGCGAATAGCCCACTTCGCCCATCATGCGGGCGAAGTCCGCAACCACCTGTCCGGCGCGGTTGTCTTCAGCCAGTTTTTTCACCAGCGATATGTCGAACTTGACCACGTCGACCGGCAGATCAACCAGATAGCGCAGGGGAGAATAACCGGTGCCGAAATCGTCCATGGCAATACGGAAGTTGGCGGTGTGGAGTAACTCCAGATAGGTGCTCACTTCGTTCATCTGCGTGATCAGCGAGGTTTCCGTGATCTCCAGCATCAGGGGGTGGCGCACATTGTGACGGGACAACTCCATCAGGTGGGAAATGACCTCGGGCCGTGAAATGCTCTGGGCGGAAATGTTGATCGAAATGCCTGTGCCCGGCGGCAGTTGCTGCGATGAAATATCCGCATCGATTTGATGCAGCACCGCCATGTCGAACTCGGTTTCCAGGCGGCGACTGCTGATGACCGGCAGGAAGGCGTCCGGCATGAGGAGCTCGCCGCGATGGCGGATGCGTGCCAGCGCCTCGTAATAGTCGACCTTGCGCCCGGGCAGGCTGAAGATCGGCTGGTAGTGCATTTCGATCATGCCCGGCGTGGCCAGCGCCTGAAACAGGGCGCTGGTCTCGCGGCTCGCCACCAGGGTTTGCGATGCCCGCTCGGTGTCCTCGCCGAACAACGCGATGCGGGAGCGCCCCGGCTGCTTGGCGGTATACATGGCGATGTCAGCCTGCTTGGGCAGTTCATCCGCCTGTTCAACATGCTCGGCTGGGCAAAACGCGATACCGATGCTGACGCCTATCGGCTCGCGAATTTCCAGATCGTCAAAGTGTGCGGCGTCGATCAGACTCTGGCAGCGCTGTGCAATCTGCTTGGCCTGAATGGGGGTGGTGTTCGACAGGAAAGTGGCAAATTCGTCGCCGCCCAGCCGATACAGCCGGTCGTTGGCCCGCAGCGCCATGGTCAGGGCATTGGCAACGATGGTGAGGACGCGGTCGCCCTTGGCGTGGCCATAGGTGTCGTTGATGGTTTTGAAACGGTCGCAGTCGAACAGCAGATAGGCGGCGCCCTGCGGCGTGGCTTGCAGTTCCTTGCGAAAACGCGTCCAGTCCTCTTCATAGGCGCGCCGGTTGTGGCTGCCGGTGAGTGCGTCCTGTCGCGCCTGGGAGTGGAACTCCCGATTCTGGTGTTCCAGCGAACCGTGCAGATCCCGTAGCTGCAACTGGTAGTCGTGAAGCGATCGGCGGATGTTCTCCAGCTCGGTGATGCGCATGGGCCGGGCGCGCGAAAGGGGAGGGCTGGAATGCCCCTGTTGCATGGCGTCGATTTCCTGGGACAGCCACCCCAGCGGTTGCAGCAGCAAGCGGTTGTAGATGAAAAACCCCGCCAGCGCCGCCGCCGCAAGCAGCACAAACAAGGCAAGCAGCGTCCTGGATAAAATGGTCTGGAAGCGGAACTGGTCGGGATTCGAGCGTGCGTTGAAGCTCAGTTGCGATAACAGCTGTGACGCGGGGATGCTTTCGTTGACTTTCAGCGCCAACCCCACGCTGTCCCGGTTGACGAACCGGAAGTCCGCCTGGTGCAATAACGCGGGCAGAAAGTCGAGCCGAAGCAGTCCCGCGCCAAGCAGGGTTTGGCGTCCTTCGTCACTGTAGACAGGATATGACTGGTACATCGCTATCGCGCCGTCGTCGTTGACGAGCCAGCTGGCGGACTCATGCGGCACGACCCCGGCCGGAAGGCCGGCTGGAAAGCGATGTTCCTGCGGACTGGAGGCCAGCAACTTGCCTGACGCGGTATAGAGGGCGGTCCGGGTAACGCGGCTGGGCAACATGCCGCTTTCGTATACCCGCTGATCGCGCCAGTAAGGATAATACTCGGGCAATACCAGTTGCTGCCGTGTTTCATCCCAGTGCGACAGTTTTTCGACCTGATTTTCCGTGCGGCGCAACAATCGCTCGACCGCTGCGGCGAGTTCGGATCGGGCCGCTGCATGGTTGGCCTGTTTCAGGCCCAGGGTGACGTGATGGGTTTGGTAGGCGGCAAATCCCGCAATCAGGACCATCATTGCCAGCAGGCTGCCAATAAATCCGAGCGCAATCTGCCTGATTGAAACGGGTGCGTACCACTTCATCGGGATGAGGCCTTATCCATGCGTTTCAGAAAAGCGAGCGTGTGTTCCAGCAGGTCAAATTCGTTCTCCCCATCCATAAAATGATTGGCGCCAGGGATGACAACCATGGGGGTGTGTACGTGCTGCAACGTCCTGATCCAGTTGCGCCCGATCAGGGTGTCCGCATCGCCCATGATGAGTTGCACTTTGACGGGCGCATTTTTTACGGCGGCCAGGGTGCGCGCCTGATCCCAGCGGACGTAGGACAACAGTGCGCGTGGCGTCGAGGTGTATTTCTTGCAAAGCGACAGGCTCTGGGTGATCAGCGTCGCTTTTTTGTCGGGTTCGCGGTTTTCCAGGTATGCGATCAGGGCAGGGCGGGGCGTTGCGCCAATTTGGGTTTCGATCAGCGAGGCGCCCATCAGGCCTGTAACGGATCGATCCGGGTGGGCGCTCAGGTAAGCCAGCAGTTGCAAGCTGCCAAAGCTGTGTCCGACCAGCACAATCGAGCGATGCCCCCGTGACTTCAGCCAGTCTACCCAGCGCGCAACTTCATCGATGTCGTCCTCCATACCGTGGCGGTGCGCCGCCTCGCACGCCAGGCTTTGCCGGCGGTTGGGAACGCCCAGGCTGAGCGTGGGGCTCAGTACCGCGTAGCCTGCGTCATGCAGGCCCCGCGCCAGGGTGGCGACCGTGGGGAACTCGCGCGTCTGCAAAAATCCGTGCAGCAGCAATATGGCCGGCTTGTCGCGCTGTCCTGCCAAATATTCTGCGCTGGCGTAAATTCGCGGGCGCATCTCCAGCTGGGCTATTTCAGCGTGGGCCCAAGCGGGGAATCCGCAGGTCAGCAGGCAAAGCAGGAAAGTGCGCATGGCGGGAGCGTAAACGATGGCGTCCATGGCTCTAGCGTCAGAGGGCCGGTGCAACTAAAGGAAATACAAACAGATCAGCATGGGCCGAATGTTACACTCCGCTTCAACTCCTGATTCAAACATGTCTGATCTGAAACGCATATTTTCCCCCGAAGGCGCATTTGCCGAAGTGCTATCCGGCTGGCGTTCGCGACCGCAGCAGCTGGCGATGGCCGAAGCCGTCGAACGGGCGGTGGCCGGCAACAGCGTGTTGCTGGCCGAAGCGGGCACCGGCACGGGTAAAACCCTTGCCTATCTTATTCCAGCCTTGCTGTCGGGCGGAAAAGTGGTGATATCCACCGGCACCAAGGCGCTGCAGGATCAGTTGTTTCACCGCGATTTGCCTGCCGCGCGACGGGCGCTCAAATCCCCGGTCAAAGTGGCCCTGCTCAAGGGACGCGCCAATTACGTCTGCCATCATCATCTGGAACGCAATCTCAGCGATGGCCGCTTTGCCAATCGCGACGATCCGAAGTGGCTGGCCAAAATCGCCCGCTTTGCCAAAACCAGTTCAAGTGGCGACCGCGCCGAAGCCGAAGGCATCCCTGAAGATGCCACGGCCTGGCAATACGCCGTGTCCAGCCGCGACACGTGCCTGGGCAGCGAATGCAGCCATTACAAGGACTGTTTCGTGATGGCCGCGCGCAAGGCCGCGCTCGATGCTGAAGTCGTGGTCGTCAACCACCATCTGTTTTTTGCCGACCTGTGGCTTAAGGACGAAGGCGTCGCCGAACTGCTGCCCGCGTGCAACACCGTCATCCTGGACGAGGCGCACCAGCTGGCTGAAACCGCCGCGCAGTTTTTCGGCGAGACGCTGTCCACAGCACAGTTGATCGAACTGGCGGGCGACACCAAGCGACTCGCAGCGGTGAAGGCCGGCGATTTCCCTGCATTGCGCAAATCAGCAGAAGACCTGACCAAAGTCACCCGCGACCTGCGCCTCGTCTTCCCGCAAAATCCGGTCAAATCGACGCTTGCCGAACTCAAGCGCTACGACAAGTGGCCGGATGCGCTGAAGGCCGCGAGCAGCGCGCTCGACGCGCTGACCCAATTGCTGGAAAGCCAGGCCGAGCGCGACGCCGATCTGAACAACTGTTTCGAGCGGGCGCAGGGATTGCAGGCCACCCTGGCCAGCTGGCAGCGCGCCGACGATCCCGACACTCCACGCGTGCGCTGGCTCGAAACCACCCTGAGCTCGCTGCTGATGCATGCCACGCCCTTGTCGGTCGGCGCCATGTTTGGCGCCAAACTCGCCGAGCGCGCGCAGGCGTGGATTCTGACTTCGGCCACGCTGGCGGTGGGCGGCGATTTCACCCACCTCAAAACGCGATTGGGCATCGACGAAGCCGAAACCCTGTGCGTCGACAGCCCTTTCGATTATCCGCGCCAGGGGGTGCTCTACGTCCCGCAAGGCGTGTCCGCACCCAACACCCCCGAGTTCACCGAGTCTGTCGTCAACGCCGCCCTGCCGGTGCTGGAAGTCAGCGGTGGGCGCGCGTTCATACTCTTCACCAGCCTGCGCGCGCTGGAAAAGGCCCGCACGCTGCTGATCGATGCTTTCAAATCGCGCGGCTGGGATTACCCGCTGCTGGTGCAGGGCGACGCGCCGAAGAACGAGTTGCTGGCGCGTTTTCAGCAAGCGGGCAACGCCGTGCTGCTGGGCAGCCAGAGTTTCTGGGAAGGCGTCGACATGCCCGGCGAGGCGTTGTCGGTGGTCATCATCGACAAACTGCCGTTCCAGCCGCCGGACGACCCGGTGGTGGCAGCGCGCATCGCCCAGGCTGAGAAGAATGGCGGCAAGCCCTTCATGGATTATCAGTTGCCGCATGCAGCGCTGAGTTTGAAGCAGGGGGCGGGGCGATTGATCCGCACCGAGACGGATCGGGGGGTATTGATGATTTGCGATACGCGGCTGGCGGACAAGCCGTATGGGCGGTTGTTGTTGAATGCGTTGCCGGCGATGACGCGGACGCGGAAGCTGGAGGTGGTGGCGCGGTTTTTTGCTGCGGAAGAGAAGAAGAAGGCGCCTGCCGCGGCTGGAGCGGACGCGTTGAACTGATCATCCAGGTGCTATTGCTTGCGTGCCGGTTCAGCAGGGATGCGGATTGTTGTCTGCTCGTTGCGGATTAAACTGCCGAAGCCTCTGCCGCGTCGTTGCCTGACTTGTAAACAAAGCTTGCCAGATGTCGTTCTTTTAAGCTTTTGAGCTTAATTTGATTAATATGACATGCGTGCCAGGGTCGTCCAGGCCTGCAGCAAAAGTTAAGTTGTGGGTAATGGGCGTGCGTACCGTGCAGAGAGGGAGAAATGGAAAATGAGACACATCGCCTTACTGTTTTTCCTGGTTTTTCATGGCGGGCTCGCCCATGCCGAACCCGGCACCCCCATACGGATCGGTTTATTGCCGACCCTGAGCGCGAAAGTCCTGATGACCAGCTATCAGCCTTTACGCGTTTATCTGGAGCGGGAATTGCAGCGGCCAGTGGAAATGTTCACTTCCACCGATTTCAAACGGTTTCAGCACGATACCCTGGCTGGGGATTTCGACCTGATGGTGACGGCGCCGCATCTGGCTCGCCTGTCCCAGATGGAGGCGGGGTTCCTGCCTGTAGCGACCTATCTCGCAGTCAACCGGGCAGTCCTGATCACGGCTAACAACAAGCCGATCAAACTGATCGACGAACTGCGCGGACGCAACCTGGCGATCTTCGATCCTCTGGGCCTGATTGTGTTGCAGGCCCAGCAATGGCTGGAGGACCGCGGGCTCGAGTCGGAACGGGATTATCGGGCCGTGGTTTTTCCCAGCCATAACAGTGTCGGTTTTTCGGTGCAACAAGGTGAAAGCCTGATGGGGGTCACATCGCCCGCCGGCCTGCGGCAATTGCCGCCAGAAACCCGCGAACAGATTCGGGTATTTGCCGAATTGCCCCAGGTGCCTGGCCTTATCTGGATTGCTCACCCGCGCATGAAACAGGCGGCAAATCGGATTCAGACGGCGTTGCTGCGCTTCGCGGAGACGCCTGAAGGCGCCCAGTTCTATGCGGGCAATGCCTATAAGGGGATGCGCCCGGTCACACCGGAAGAGCTGCGTTCGCTTGACCGTTCCGCTCGCGAGATCAAGCGCCTGATTCAGGGATTGCCTTGATTTTTCGACTACGTTCCCTGCGCGCCAAGCTGCTCCTGGCAAGCGTGCTTGTCGAAGTGGTCATGTTGAGCCTGCTGGTGGTCAACAGCCTGCGCCTGACCAACGCCAGCTTGCTGGACCAGGCGCACGTGCGGGTCGCCGAACTCAAAACCCTGTTCAACGCGTCGCTGGCCTCTCCGCTGGCGCAGCGCGACTACGGCACGCTTAGAGACATCCTGGAGGAAATCCGCAGCGACGAAGGCATCACTTACCTGGTGCTGCAAGATCGCTACGGGAACGTGCTTTCCGCAGTGGGGCGCCCTGCCGGTCAATCGCTGCCCGTCGTTAACACCGATCTTGACCTCAATGAGATTGATCAGGGGGTTTTCAATCTGTCCGTGCCTATCAGCCTGGCAGACCAGAAATTAGGCCAGCTGGTTTTTGGCTTGTCCTCCGGGTTCCTCAAGGAATCGCGCGCGCATTTGTTGCGTCAGAGTTTGCTCATCGCCGCTGCCGAGGTCGTTCTGTCGATTCTGCTCCTGACCGCCCTCGGCGTCTGGATGACGCGTCACCTGGCCCAGCTTACCCGGGCCAGTCAGGCCGTGGCGGCAGGCAACTTCGAGGCCGCGGTAACGGTGACGGGGCATGATGAAGTGAGCCAGTTGGCAAACGCTTTCAATGGCATGACCGCGGCGATCCGCGAACGCATCCGCCTGCTGGAGGAAAGTGAAGAACGTTTTCACGCCATTGCCGATTTCACGTACGACCTGGAACTGTGGCTTGCGCCCGATGGCAAATTGCTCTGGGTAAACCCCGCGGTGCAGCGCATGACGGGCTTCAGCCCGGCGGAATGTCTGGCAATGCCGGATTTTCCTTTATCCCGGGTTCCGTCGAGGGAACGTGAGAGCGTCCGGCTCACCATGAAAGAGGCCCTGCAGGGCAAGGCGGGCGCCGGGTATGAATTCAGCATGCGGCGCAAGGACGATAGCGAACTGTGCCTGTCTGCCAACTGGCAGCCCATCTACGATCGAAACCATCGTTACCTGGGTTTGCGCGCCAGTCTGCGCGACGTCGCGGCACTGAAAAAGGCCGAGCAAGGCCTGCGCGAGGCGCTCAGCGAGCTCGGGGTGTCCGAGGCGACCCAACGGCGTTTTGCCCAGGAAGCGCAGATCGAACGCGCGCGTCTGGTTTCGCTTCTCTCGGCCATGAACCTGGGCATCCTGCTGGTGAACACCGAGGCCAGGGTGGTTTATCACAACCCGGCATTCCAGCGCATCTGGATGATTGCCCAGGAGACCCCGCTGATGGGCATGAACGCCACCGAGGTGCTGTCCCATTCCAGCAGCGTCCTGTCACGTCCGGACCATTTTTCCCGACACCTGTTGTCGGTTCTGGAAACCCGCGAGGTGTCTGACAGCTTTGAAATCGCCATGGCCGACGGCCGGGTGGTGACCCAGCTGAACTATCCGGTGCGCGATCAGGATGGCCGCTTCATTGGTCACCTGTGGATTTACGAGGATGTCACCAACGAGCGCCAGACAGCGGCCCAGCTTGCCTATCTGGCAGAGCGGGATGCGCTTACCGGCCTGTATAACCGGCACCGTTTCGAGCAGGAAATCCAGCACATGCTGGTCGACTGCGAACGCAATAACAGCCAGGGCGCCCTGCTGTTCTTCGATCTGGATGAGTTCAAAGTGGTCAATGACAGTTTTGGTCATCGGGCCGGCGACGCCTTGCTGATACGGGTGGCGAGCGAGATC
>NCIF01000096.1 GCA_002256785.1 Hydrogenophilales bacterium 17-61-9 | reverse complement strand
TGGGCAAAACGGAGCAGACCTACTTGTTTCAACTTTCTCCTTATGCGCTTTTCTTTTTGCCGAGATCTCCTGCCCGCTCCATACGCCCCACGTAGCGCTTGTTCGTTCAGCGAGCATATCCCAGCGAGCTTTCCATCTACCTTTGTTTCGTGAAACAGCTAGGATTTGCGCCAGCATTGGCCCCGTTTCCTCGGTAAGTTGCTGGGCACCTTCTGTTGATTTATTGCATGTTGGACACTCGACACTGACAATATTTTTGTTGGCGAATAGAGTGAATTTGATCTTGGTTTCGCTGCAAGTTGGGCAACAGAATCCATATGTTTTTGTCAATTTTCGCAATTCTTCCAGCGTGACCAACTGAAGCCGCCTCAAGTGGGCTCGAACGGTATGGGTTCATTGAGTTGCGCGGTTGCTTCTCTCGTGACCGCAAACAAGCGTGAAGTATCTTGTCTTTATGTCTCCCCAGATTCTTTCATGCCCTTTTTCAGGTTCCAGTGCGTGATGGAAGTCGCATAGCGAAACTAGATTATCCGGTGTATGTGTTCCGCCATCGGCAACCGGACGCATGTGATGCACGTGAAGCCCTAATCGTGACGGGCACCTGGTTACTTGGCATCTATTGGAATCCCGGCTGATAACGACCGCTCTGAGGTACTTCCAAAACGGTGGGTAGCCAGGCCAGTGGTTGAATATCTTGAGTACCAGCCGGTCTTTCTCCGACAAATAGGCACTTGGATCGTGGAAGTGTTTTAGCTCTGGCTCCCGTGGTTCCGGATTGACCTGTTCCCAAGCCGATTTTCGACCAAGCCACTCATCAGTCTTGCGTTTGTTTGCGTCGTTCTTCGTGTATCCGATAACAAGAAGAATGGCGGTCAATATCAGAAATGCCGGATTGGCCAGCGCAAGGAGGAGCGACGCCCAGCCAAAAAAGACCAGACTGCTTTCGTCTGATTTGTGCTCGAACTTTTCTCTGAAACCTTCCCATGCGAGTCGCCTTGCTTCCCGTGCAATAACGAACTGCCGTCGAAGCGCTTCATATCTCTCTGGGTAGGAGATCATTGCCACTTCGGAGTAACACTGCTGACACAGGAACGATTTGTCGTTTAGAAGAATGCCGCGCGCAGATGCCTTTCCACAAAAAATGCAGGGTGATTTTGCGTCGGTGACCGAACTCTCGTTGTATGCCTCGTTCCGCTCGATGAGCTGTGTCAAGCTCACGCGGCTAAGGAACTTTTGCGGGTTGAAGTCGGTGTGCCAGGTCTCGGCGATCATTCGAAGCGGCTAAAGTTGAGTTGATCAGCGCTGCGCGGCTTCATCGTCCAGCGACCGAAGGGAGCGAGGTCGACCGCCGGGTTATGGCTTCTTCTTTTCAATTTCTGCGGCCAAGCGTTTTACAACGTCTGCTTGCTCAAATGCAGCGTAGATCGAGTCGTCGCGCAGTTCCTTAGCCGACGCGCCATCTTTCCCTTTTGCGCCGTTTGCGAGCAGAAGCTCAACAATGTCATTGCGCCGACGGTACTTTGCAATATCCAGCGCCGCGTCACCGTCTTTGTCCAAGGTATTTACGTCGGCTCCGTTATCAATCAGAAACTCAACCCACGCAGTACCAGCCCAGTCTTCCTCGATGGCCATCATTATCGCGGTTCGGCCAATGTCGTCCTGAGCGTTGATGTCTACTCCTCGTTTCACCAACAGTTCTGCGGCATCAAAATCTCCGAGCAATACGGCCGTAACGATTGCGTCGGTGTCCTCAAAATATTCCGTACGTTCCATCATGGTGGAGTCCTAGTGGAGTTGAGGGGCGGCGTGTTTTTGCGCCCCTCTCAGGCGTAGGGTTATAGGAGTTACACAGCATAGGGCAGCGCCCTGTCAGCAGGAGTAAAGCTAATTGGGTGAACCCAAAGTGAAACAGCTAAAACACCTACATGTAACGCCAACAGGAAGAGATTACGGAAGTCACGATGTGACTTCAGAGGCTCTGAATTGTTTGGTTTCGTCATGGTAGTACCCTCCTTTTCGGTCATGTTCCGATATTTGCAATTTGATTGCTTGGTGAATCCTACTGACTGACGCTGCTCCAGAGTTTGCACTCCCCTATGCTGTGTAAAAAATGCTGCGTAGAAATTTACTCTTCTAACGAATAGCGTTTATCCGCCGCTGAATTCGAACGGGGAGAGGTGTTGGGGTCTTGTATTGCAACATCTGCGTTCGCCTTCCGTCGATGGAAATGTGTCATTGCAAGACCCCGTCGTACGCTTGACCCCGTCGCACGCGTTGCACGGTCGATTTGCGCGCAGCACGGCTTCAAGTTCGACAGGCTGCTAGCCTTCATCAATACCCTCTGCCAATATTTTCTCGGCCAATTCGCATACTGATAGGACGGAAGCCGAAATAGGTAGCGCGTTTAGACGCTGCTCTAACTCTTTACGCAGGGTTGGCGCGCGAAGAACTCGTAAGATTTCCGAACCTCGATACTCCAATTCCGCCCACTCGACGCCCGACTGGGCATTTCGATGCACTGTAATCACATCGTTTAGCTCAAGATCTCCAACAACTCTCGATAAGGGAAGTTCAGATTTCAGCGGAAGCATCGTTAGCTCCCAAGGACGCTCTGGCGAATTGAGTTCGGCTTCCTCAAGGGCTGCCATAAATGTATGTAGGAGCTGCACTATTTCCTTCCCATCAATATTAGCGAGTCAAAGGGGCCAGGCTCTGAGGTTTCCCCACAAATAATATTTGCGAATCAATTGGTTAAAGAGTAGTTTCCGCAAAAACAGTGCATGCATGGCAGCGATTTAGTTTCCTTGAGGTGTCGAATCCGCCAAGGAGATCGTGCCATGCATACAGCGACCATCGTAACGCAAGTCATGCAATGTTGTTTCCCCCTCATGCACACCGCGCGTTGGCGTGCCTTGCGTGATGTAGTGGTCTCCTCAGTTAACGGTTACGCGTTGAGTCTCGTCGCCCTGGCCGTGGGCGCACCCCGTACAACCAGCGTACGACATCGCGTCAAATGCGTCGACCGACTGCTCGGCAATCCCCATCTCAAAGCGCACCGCTTTGACCTCTATGCCGCACTCGCGCGGCAGTGGCTGACGGGCTTACCGCAACTGCTCATCGTAGTGGACTGGTCCAGCCTGACAGCGGACATGCAATGGCATTGGCTGCGCGCCTCCGTCGTCTGCGACGGTCGTTCGATCACCCTGTACGAAGAGGTTCACCCCCGCAAGAAACTGGGCAATCTTGCAGTGCATACGCGCTTCATCAAGCGGCTGGCCCGGATGCTTCCTGAGAGTACGCACCCCCCTATCGTTATGACCGATGCCGGGTTCCGCAACCCATGGTTTCGACTCATCGCAGCGCAAGGCTGGCAATGGCTGGGGCGGGTACGTAACCGTGATTTCGTGCGCAAGAACGAGGCCGAAGCATGGCTGCCAGCAAAGCTTCTGTATGGGAAAGCGCGCGCTACGGCGGCAGATTTGGGAGTGTATGAAACCGTGCGTAACCACCCGTTCAAGTGCCGCTTGGTGCTGGTCAAGCATGCGCCTAAGGGCCGTAAATATCGTTATGCCAGCGGCAAGGTAAAGAACAACAGCACCGCCCGCAAGATTGCATCCCGCTACCGCGAACCCTGGTTGTTGAGCTACTCACCGAGCCTTGCACATTTGAGTGCCGAGACGATTGTTCGCTTGTATGCCCAGCGTATGCGAATCGAGGAGGAATTTCGCGACACGAAGAATATCGTCCTGGGTGCGGGGCTGTCGCTGTCGAGAAGCCATGGACAGCAGCGTCTGCAAGCGCTGTTGTTGATCGGGCATATCGCGCAAATGGCGAAACGGCTGATTGGCGAGGCCGCAAAGAGCGCGCAACTGCATCTGCAATTGGCGAGCACATGTCGCCGGGATCGGGCAGAACTGTCGGTGATGATGCTGGCAAAGCGCGTGATTGATTCACCTGCGCTACTGCGGAAACTCAAAAACCCATGGCCTTGCCGACACGTGCTACGAAGTCAGACCAGTGCCGCGATCAATCGCGCGATAGCGGCTTGATTCGTGGGGAAACCTCAGGGCCAGGCTCACATTGTTTTCAGTATTCAGCATCACAACCCCAGCTCTTCTTGCCCCGCATCACGCGCCGGGGATTCATCGCACTGTACACGCGGCTTGGCCCCCGCCTTTGTCCGATCGTGGCTTCGATCTTGGCATAGAAACGTGAATTGCCCAACGGCTGGTTCTGGTTCAGGAAACCTTGGGGTCAGCTTCGGATTGTTTTTCGGGTTGGCTATCCTGGCATCAAACTTTAATGTTTGACGTCGTCTACCAGCGTTTCAAGAAAGCCGATTAGCGCACGCCCCGGCACGCTATCGCTATCCGTCGGCAAATGCCGCACCACAATTCCGCGCACTTCGCATGCCGCTTCATCCACCGCAGCAGGTCCGGTGACGATAACCCGGATGAGTTTGTGCAACTGGCCGATGACTTCGGCGTCGATCGGCGTGGCGTGGGTGATGGCGGTGGTGGACCAGAACAGGCGCGGCACCAAATCGGCGGCTTCGGTGAACGGGTATTCGCTCCAGTTGTGCTCGAAGTTGGGGATGGGCAGGTCGTCCGCGGTGAAGGCGGCGCGGTCGAGGAAAGCGACGCGTTCTTTCGCACTCATTTCCTGTTGCCGTGGTGGTTGCCGACCAGACGTTCGGGCGTGCGTATGAGGGGGGAGGATTCAAACATGCGCCGATCATACGCCGGCGTTGCTTTTTGTCGCCATGCCGGGCATGCAGCGGTGTTTCTGTTTGTCGACGGGCGGGCGGCGCAACGGCAGGTAAAGCAGGTAGCATCCGCCCTCCTCCGTTGCGCGTCAAAAAGAAGAAAGAACTTCAGTGCGTCCAGCCATCCAGACCAAGCGAATCGTCGTGGCGGCCGCCATCGGCAACGGGCTGATCGTGTACGATTTCACGGTATACAGCTTTTCTGCCGTGATCATCGGCCAGCTTTTTTTCCCATCGAGCAGCCCGCTTGCCTCGCTGCTGATGTCGCTCGCCACGTTCGGCGCCGGCTTTGTCATGCGTCCCCTGGGGGCCATGCTCATTGGCAACCTGGCTGACCACAAGGGGCGCAAGGCGGGGCTGACGCTCTCCATTGCGCTGATGACACTGGGAACCGGGATCGTTGCCTTCACGCCCACCTACGCATCCATCGGCATCGCGGCACCGCTGCTCATCGTGTTCGCAAGGCTGATGCAGGGCCTGGCGGCGGGGGGCGAAATCGGCACGGCGTCTGCCGCGCTGCTGGAACTGTCGAGCAAGGGTCGTCGCTGTTATCTGGTCAGCTGGCGCGCGGCCAGCCAGGGGGCGGCGGCGCTTACCGGGGCGTTGGTGGGCGCACTCCTTACGGCGGTGCTGACGCCCGAGGCCCTGCGGGACTGGGGCTGGCGCATTCCCTTCATGCTGGGGCTGCTGATCGGGCCGGTGGGGTGGTATATCCGCAGGCACATGGCGATAGCGTCGCTGCCGGCAAGGCCGCGCCCCACCCTGAGGCGCGTGTTCGCGCAGCATCCCCGCACGTTGTGGTTCGGGATGCTGCTGATGGCCGCACCCTCGGCCAGCATGTACCTCATGGTGTTTCACATGCCGACCTACCTGATCACGGCGCTGCACCTGTCGCCCACGCTCGGCCTGCTTACGGCCTGCGTCGCCGGCACGGTAATCTTCCTCGGCAACCCACTGCTGGCCCGCGTCGCCGACCGCCAACGCTGCCGCAAGCCGATCCAGTTCGTCACGCTGATCGCCAGCATCGTGCTGGTTTACCCTGTTTTTCTTGCCTTGACGCACGACGTGGGGGAGCTGGCTTCATTGCTGATTATCGCGGGCTATGCCGCGGTGGCACTCAGCAACGGCGGCGCCAGTTCGGTGATGATGCTCGAAGCCTTTCCGCGCCATCAGCGGGCCACCGGCATGTCGATGATCTACAGCTTCGGCGTCGCGCTGTTCGGCGGCTTTTCGCCCTTCATCGTGACCTGGCTGATCGGCGCGACCGGCAACCCGATGGTGCCCGCCTGGTATCTGCTGGCCGCACTGAGCATCAGCCTGTTTGCCCTGACCCGGTTTCCCGATACGGTCGAAGCGCGCTGAGGGCCGGTTATTTCCAGCTATCCGTATTCGCGGTCGCAGCGACTTGGGCACGCTGCGACCCGGACACCTGCGCGCGCAAATCCTGCGGCGCCATGTCGTAGGCACGGCGGAACGCGCGCGTGAAATCCGACGCGCTCTTGAAGCCCAGCCCGTAAGCAATGTCCATTACCGCCATATGCGGAAATTTCACCAGCTCGTCCGCCGCCTCGCGCAGCCTCAGATTGCGGATATACGCGCCGATGCCGCCCTCATGCTCGAACATGCGGTACAGGGTGGGCCGGGGCAGCTGCAGCGTAGTCAGCACGCTTTCGGGGGAAAGGTGGGCCTGGTGGAGGTGGGCCCGGATATGGCGTCGTACCTGGCCAAACAGGGCTGCGCGCGCAGCTGCACGCGCATTGCCGGTCAGCCGCATCTGTTTGCCAAAGGTTGCAACCAGCAGGTGGGCACAAGCGCGCAAGGCGCTGTCCACTGCACTGGCGCTCATCATGGTCAGATTTCGGTTAAGGGCTGCCAGATGATCGCAAACCATCCGGGTCAGCGGCGAGGTGTCTGCTACGAAGCGGCCATGAAGTGCATCCGCGTCAGGAAAGCTTGATTCCACCAGCGGGCGTGGCACAAAAAAAGTCAATACGCGGCAGGCCGGGCGCTGCATGCGGAACGGCTGGTTCATGTCCAGCGCCAGAATACCCAGACCGGATTGAGCGGCGTTCCGTTGCCGGTACAAGCCCGCCACGGTTCCAAGCCCCCCTTCCATGGCCACTTGAAAAACATAACAGCGGGTGTTGTCGGTCGAGATGCGGGCCACCGAACGTTCGATCTTCAACGGATTGGTCCGGGAATCGGTAAAAACCAGGTCGCCAATCGTATACCGGTCGATGCGCCCACTGAACCCTTGCGCCACATGGGCCAACGCGGGCAGCACGTCAACGATATGGCCGACTCGATCTCGCCAGGCCAGCAACTGCCGATGCGGCGCTTCGCCCTGCGTATTGAAATGGCTATGAGCGATGCCGGGATCGATGCCGGCGTGTTTATGAATCATGTCGTGAGCTGGTCAGGGCGTGATTTTGGTCAGGGTGTGGCGCATTGCATACAAAGGCGGGCAGTTTAACGCGGGTCCGCCGGTTTTTTTACAAAACTGAGACGCACGGTCAAGCCCGTTCAAAAACAGGCATTAGCTTTGCGCCCGTGACGAGCAACGTAGCCCCCGGATGTTTTAGGGAGGGACATCTTGCAAACCGCGACTTTCATTTCAAAAAGGATAAATAAACATGATGCGTTTCAAACAAACTGCACTGGTCGCCGCACTGGCACTGGCTACCGCCTCCCCGCTGGCTACCGCCGCTCAAACGGGTGGGGTTGACGCTTTTGTCTCCGGCGCCCTCGGCACCGGCTCGACCGATTACAAAGATACCTTTGTGGGCACCTACTGGAACGAGAGCGACAAGCAGGATCTGGACAACACCTTTGGCAAATACCGCGCCACGCTGAACTACACCGACAAGAGCGGTTTCGGCGGCCAGATGGATTATGTGTACGCCACCGACAAACACGACTGGTTCGACAGCGCGACCACTGACATTGTTGGCCATGCGTTTTATCGTGGGAACGACTGGCTGCTGGGCGCTTTAGCCCAGCGCCGGACATTCAACATTAACGACGGCTCTGACTACCCGCTGCCGATGACGCTGACGGTCATGGGTGTCGAAGCGCAAAAGCAGTTCGGCGCCAACACGTCCGTGTACGCCCAGCTGGGCCGGCAGAATCTTAATGATGATAGCTGGAAGCTGGGCGGCTGGATTGCTTCCGTCGAAGGCCGTTACTTCCTCAACGACAATCTGCTTGTCAACGGCAAGCTGACTTCCGGCGCTGTGAAAGATTCTTCGTCGGGTTGTTGCTCGTATTCTGGGGAGGATAAAATCAAGACCACCACGCTGGAACTGGGTGGCGAATACCGCCTGCCGAATACCGTATTCAGCGTGTTCGGCACCTACGCCTGGATCAAGGATGGATACCAGTACAGCTACTCGAACAACGGGGGCTATTTTTATGAAGGTAAAACAGAGTACACCACCCATCAGTTCATGGTCGGCGTGAAGCTCAACCTGGGCAAGGACAGCTTGCGCCAGCGTGACCGCGAAGGCGCCAGCCTGAACCCGATGAGCGTCATGGGCGGTAACACCGCTTATGAGATTTGGTAATCAAGCTTAGTCGGTACAGGCAGGCCTGAAAGGCCCCGTGGTGAAAACCGCGGGGCTTTTTTTATGTGCGCCCAGCATGGGCGCACGCGTGCGGCTGCCCTAAGCCATGACTTGATGGGCCGGCGCATCAGCGCGCCTTTACAAAAGCCAAGCCCGCCCGGGGTGATCCGGGCGGGCTTGGCTTTATTCCAGAAACGATCCGCCGGAAGGCGCTTCTGCGGCGCTATTTCCCCTCGCCCACCAGCCGCTCCAGTGCGCGCATGATGGCCGACGAATCGAGTTCGCTGTCGCCGGCGCCCATCAGCGCGTTCATCTGCTGCGCGATCAGCGCGGCGCCGGGCAGCGGGGTGGCGGTCTCCTGCGCGTTGTCCATGACGATGGCCATGTCCTTGTGGTGCAGTTTGACCTTGAAGCCGGGCTTGTAGTTGGCGTCGAGCATGCGCTGGCCGTGGACGTCGAGGATGCGGCTGCCGGCAAAGCCGCCCAAGAGCGCCTCGCGCATCTTGATCGGATCGACGCCGTTGCGCCGTGCCAGCAGAATCGCCTCGGCGACGCCTTCGAAGGTGAGGCCGACGACGATCTGGTTGCAGCATTTGACGACCTGACCGGCGCCGTGGCCGCCGACGTGGACGATGTTTTTGCCGAGCACTTCGAACAGCGGGCGCACTTTTTCGAAGATGGGCGCGTCGCCGCCGACCATGATCGACAGCGTGCCTTCGCGCGCGCCGGTCTCGCCGCCCGAAACGGGCGCGTCGAGCATGTGCACGCCGTGTTCGGCCAGCGATGCGGCGATGCGGCGGGTGGCGGCGGGTGCGACGGTGCTCATGTCGACGATGGTGTGGCCGGGCTTGGCGCCGTGAACGAGGCCGCGGTCGCCGAAGATGATCTGTTCGACGTCGGTGGTGTCGGAGACGACGGTGAACGTGATGTCGGATTCGGCGGCGACTTCGGCCGGCGTGCCCTTGCCGAGCGCGCCGGCGACGAGCATGGGCTCAAGGCGGTCGAAACGGCGACCGTAGACATAGAGTTGATGCCCGGCGGCCAGCAGGTTTTCTGCCATGGGGCGGCCCATGATGCCGCTGCCGATGAATCCGATTTTCATGATGCCAACCCTTTAACCACAACAAGCCAGAATGGCAGCGTAACCAATCCCACCAGCGTTGACCAGCCCATAATGAGCCCCGCCAGCCGGGTGTCCAATCCAAAGCGGTCGGCCAGCGCGATGACCATCACCATGGTCGGCATGGCCGCTTCCAGCACGCCGGCTTCGCCCGGTTCGGTGAGTCTGCCCGGCCACGCCAGCGCAATGCCCAGTGCCAGCAGCGGCATCAGCGCCAGCTTGATGGTCAGCGCGACAAACACGGCTTTTTGCGGACGCAGGTCGTGCCATGGAATCGTCAATCCCAACACAAACAGCATCAGCGGAATGGTTGGACTGCCGGCCCAGCGCGCGGCTTCGATCAAGGGCGCCAGCGGCAGGCCGGAGAGGTTCACCGCCAGCCCCGCGGCAAAGCCCCACACCGGCGGCAGCCTGAGCCACATCGACAGGAACGAGGCGTGCTCGG
>NCIF01000095.1 GCA_002256785.1 Hydrogenophilales bacterium 17-61-9 | reverse complement strand
AGTCATCGAAAACAATGCGTGTCCGTGAAGGGTCGGTGCTGAAATCGGCATTGATTCGGATACCAAGCCCGGTTTGTTCCAATGTGGGCAGGAAAGCATGCACCAAGGCCGAAGATGGGTTGAGGGGCACGGGCTTGCCATCCAGCAGCGAAAAAGCGATGTCGCAGCGCGCAAACGAATGTATTTGCCAATTAGACCGGCGGTCATCGGAAACGATTTGCACGCCACGGCAATGGTCGTGCAACGCCTCGCGGACACATGAGTAACGGCGTTCCTTGGAGCCGGTTAGTTTGGCCTCAGTGATGTTGCGGAGAAACAGCAGATATTCCGCATCGAACAAAGCGAATTCTTCCTCGATTTTTGCGCGGTCGATCCCACCAAATATAAAGATTGTTGAGAATCCTGCTGCGCGGATTTCCGCGAGTTTTTCGGCAAGCTGTTTGTCCGCCGGAAGAGCGAGCGGATGAGGAATGCGTACGAGTGGTGTAGGCACATCCATACCCAAACTTTCATGGGACAGTTGGCGTGAGAAAGTGGCTTCCAATGATTCACTGAGTAGGTGAACTTCGCTCACCATTCCCACAACAGATTTGAAGCCGATTCCCCTGTAGCCAATGGACTGACCACGCTTCTTGTCTGAGGAAGCGCTACGGCAGAGCGAATAGAAATCGTTGCGAGAAAATGGGCGACCATCATTTGCACAAATGAGCCGGTCGCCATCTTGCATGATAAGAAAGCGCTTCGCGCCCGCGTCATCCGCGTTCTGGAGTAGCTCGATGAATGAACGAGCCGAGTAGGTCTCGGCAACATAGCGTTCAAGGTTCGCCAGATCCGCGAGAAGTCCGGGGGAGAGTTTTGCCTCGGACAGCAGTTCATCGCGCACCGAACGTAAAATCAGATCATCCAGCATAATGCGACGTCCAGTTCATTAGAATCATAAGGAGCCAGTCTCACGCCACCGGGTTTAAGGGTTCTTGGACTTCGTGTTTGCCTAGGTTGTGTTTTTTGATGGCCACACTTTACAGCTTGACGAATTCTTCAATGAACTTCCAGTCAACGCCTGGCCACTCCCGCTCATTGGGAGGAATTTCGGAGGAGCTGAATCCGTCGTAGGTTACGCGAAGGCGCTTCTTCTTTCCATACCAGAGGTTCGCCCACAAAAGTGCCTTGCGGGCTGGGTCTTCCGGTTTTCTCTTGATCACGGCTTCTAGCTCGCCCGCAAACAGTGCAAATGAATGAGGAGTCTTTTTCTTGGAAGGATCGGTGATTGATCGAACAACTGCCTCCCGCATGCCGGGCACAGCCTCGCGACAACCAAACCCTCGGTCTGGAATGTACTGGCAGTAGCGGCGAATATGCCAAACCAACCTGTCTAGCCGATGGATGGCGTCTGAAGTGTTGTACGCGGAAGTACTGAGATACCTGTTCGCGCCGCCTTGGCTAGACAGGTAGGAAAGGAACTTCTCGTCCTCCAACTCGATTTCAAATTTGAAGAGCGCAATGTTCTTTACTCCGGTGACGAGGGCATCAAGATCGTGACCGAACTCGCGCCTTTTTGTAGCACCAGTAGGTTTGTAGAACCTGGCGCTTCTTCCATTGAAAAGGAGCGTAGCCTTAAGGTACTTCTCCACAGCCTGATGCGCCGACCATAAAAACTGCTGCCGCAGGCGCATGCGGTAGTTCGCACGGGCAGCTATGTAGTCGTAGTCGGCCTGCTTCCGGAATACATCGGATGCAAACGTGTTAAGGATTACCTGAATTTCCATAGAAAATCTCTGGGGCTGTCACGATCTTATTACTACTCAATCACAAGCCGCGCAGTCCTCAGCGCTAACCTTGCATCCGTGCTTATCGGGTTGACACACAACACTCCAAGCCCAATTGGCATCACACCGATGGCCAAAGCGCGGCGTGATGCGATTTTCCGAGCAAATCCATGCGAGGTGGCTCCAAAAAACGCGCCTCACCAGGCCGCTGTGCGAGCCGGTAAAGCACCTTGTGTGCGCCTGTGTGTGACAACCCGATAAGCACGCTTGCGTCAATCATTCCAAATCCGATAAGAGGGAATTTGAAATATAAGGTTCAGAATAAAATTGGCTGCAAACCAAGCATTTTAACGCTTGAAGCCAGATGACATCTGTTTACAGATGGCTACTGTCCGCCACTGAACAGACTTTCGACGAACATGCCTCGACCGTCTCTTCCAAGCCGAGAGTGTAAATTCGACGTGGTGCCCGTAAGCCGACGGTGGAAAATTTCGCTGGATGGCTCAGCGGCTGCTTTCGGGCGCCTAGGTGTTCTGTCGTATAGTTACTCCGTTTCCCAGATGGCAAAATTCAGTGATAAGCGAGACACCTGAGTCCTCCCAAGAGCCGCAGCCCAAACCTAAGAAGCTCGACCTCAACGCCTTGTTGCCAGCCAAGATACCGGTTGAAACGTCACTCGGTACCCTCTACGTTCGGCACGCGTACACCACCGATTGGAAGCACTTCGAAAGTGATGATGCTCAGGAGTTGGGCAGGGTCGTGGTGCGGCAGCTCAGTAGCCGCGTTGAACAGAAGAATGACAGTGAACCACTCGCAGAGGAGGACCTAGAGGCGCTCAATGAAGCAGACTTTCTTGCTCTCGTGCCGGTAATTTCGAAGCATTGCGGTTGGGGGGAGATGCCTGCCGGTGCCGGGATCAGGGAACTCGGGGACGTCGCAAAGGTAGTGAAAGAGCAGGAGGTCAAGCTTCACGAGAAGATGCTCACGGATATGCGTAAGTCTCTCGACTCGAGTTACAGATTCCTGGGCAAGGGGGCACTCGATAAGCTTCAAGAGCAGATGGCGGGGCTAGCTGATATCCGTAATGCGATGTCCGGTACGGAGGCCATGCGAGCAGCTATGCTTGCGTCAGGCCAACCTGGGGACGCGTGGAAAAACGGTCTTGCCGGCAAGAGTGTCTTTGAAAAGGCAATGCACGGTGTTGCCCACGGGGACATAATGAAGGGCATCGTATCGCCACAAACTAGCGAGCCATTCAAGATTCAAATGCCGTTCCGGCCTGAGGACACGCCGCTGGGTCGTGCGACGCTTGAGAGTGCCGAAAACGCCCGCGAAGTTGCTCAGAAAATGGCCGCGCTCGTCGAGGTCGTTGCGGGGCTTAATCAAACGCTGGTCAAGGACGTGCTGCCCGCGTGGTTCAAGCAAGTCGAGGATGACCAGAGGAGTGCAAAGGATGCGTTCAGCCAAGCAGCCAACGGGCTGTGGTGGACGAAGTGGGCGGTCATCGCTTCGGTGGTGGTCACGGTGCTGACAACTTGGTGGCAAGTGTCGGTCGCAAGAGACATTGACCGCGAGAACACAGAGCAGCAGAACCGTACTGAGACGGTACTGCGCGAGCACCTTGCGGCTCAGCAGAAGCTCATCGAGCAGCAGGCTCGGGATGCAGCCACGATGCGCGCAACAATCGCAGCGCTCAAGCCGCCGGCGACAGTGGCCGCGCCGAAGAGGTAAATTCGGCGGTGATGTTCAGCACGGCTTCAACTGCAATTTCGTTGAGCTATAGCCACAAAGTCAGAACGCCATTCCGGCAATGGCAGCTCTGGTGGGTGCCGAATGTCACCTCAGGGTCGGGAACGTGAATTCACGTTTTGAAATGCGGCCATTCTGCTTGAATTTCAAATCAACGACTGGTGTGCAGCGCATAGCAGACTTGGTTTGCTCAGAACTCCACCGGCGGCTCTGGCCGAGTTGGAGCCATTGGGTCGATAGGCATCTATGGCCGTTTCCGCTGCATAGCCGTCACTGGCCCTTCGGTATTCCAACCCTATATTGCACACAACGGGCCGCTAGGTTTCCGTGCTGGGCAACCGGATTTTGCACAAAACGGATCAGTTCCAAGGCGCCTTTGAAGCCTGATTTCCAACCTCAGAATGCAAATAGCCAAAAAATCATTCACGCAAGCAAGACAGGATGGCGTCTTCAGACGGGCGAACGGGATCAATAGTGGCGGGATAAGCGCCGGATGATCACGAAGGTGCTGAATTCCTGGCACGCAAGTTCGAGCTACTTTTCAGGCAGGCAACTCGAAACCACTATAGCGACGATTGGTCAAAGCGAATCTCAGCGGTGCGCTATGCCATTGGGCAACCCTGCTACCGACACCGAACCGATGGAAAGGTGCAAAAACAGCAGATCGGCTTGGTTGTCGATTGCTCAGGATCAACGGATGGGGCACATATTGAGGCCGGGAGGGTGTTGGCCGCCACACTAAACGTGCTGGCAAAACAGGGCCGCGTAAACGGCTCCTTGGTCTTATCTGGCGTCACAGGTAACACGGCTCTGTCTGACGCCTTCAGGTGGCCGGTTGAGGATGAGGTCATTCGGCGCATCCACGCTTTCGGGAGTGCCGAAGGACTACAGACCGCGATTAAAAACCATGCCAACGCCTTGGGTGAATGCGATCAGGTTTATGTATTTACCGACGGCAACATCAACGATGAACCAATGCGTCTTTCCCAGCTTCGCAGCCGCGGCGTCTTTATCTGCGGTCTGTATGTCGGGGAGGTTGAGCAGGCAATCGACCACATGGCGCAACATTTCGCCCGCTTTTATGTGCGAGAAACGCTTGTCGGCTTGATCGATGCACTACTGAATGGGAGAAGCAGAAACCGGCCTTGATAGTAAGGTGGCCCCCGGCACTATGGAGTCTCAGGGCAATAGCCCGAACAGCAAGGAGATACCAGTGCCAAACATTGCAATTGCACTAATCAGGCCGGGGAAAAATCCCCGGACTTACTTCGACCCACAGGAAATGGATGAGTTGGCCAATTCGATTCGTTCAGTTGGTGTGTTACAGCCCATCCTGGTAAGCCCAATCGGAGAAGCCGGCGAGTACGAAATTGTCGCTGGTGAACGCCGCTGGCGTGGCGCGCAAATGGCAGGACTAACCGAGATTCCGGCCACCATTCGTGAGTTCTCCGATGACGAGGCAGAAGTTGCCGCCATCACGGAGAACGTCCAGCGGGCGAGTATGGCGCCGTCCGAAGAAGCGGAAGCCGCCCACCGTCTGCTGTATCGCAACCAGGGTGACAAAGAAGAAACGGCGAGGCTGCTCGGTTGGCCGATGGACAAGCTCAGCAAGCGCCTGGCCCTGATGAGTTGCGCCCCGGATGTACGCGCCGCGCTGACGGAACGCAAAATCCAACTCGGCCATGCCGAACTGCTGGCGGCGGTTCCTGCCGACAAGCAGGTGAAGGCGCTCGGACGCATCATCGAGGGCAACATCAGTGTCAGCGTCCTCAAGGAAAACTTGGGCAAGCTCGCACACAAGCTCGACAAGGCGATCTTCGACACGTCGCAATGCCAGCAGTGCCAATTCAACAGCAGCCAGCAGCGTTCGCTCGGCTTTTCAGAAAACATCGGTGAAGGCTACTGCACCAACGGCGAACACTACGAGCAACTTACCAACGAGAAGCTGGAAGCCATCGCCGCCGAGCGACGCGACGACTTCCCCAAAGTCGTCGTCTACCGCAAGGAGGACGGATTCCAGCCGCTTCCACTGACCCCCGAAGGCGCGTTGGGCGTGGGGAAGGATCAGGCCGAGGCTTGCAAGGCTTGCGCAAACTATGGCTGTGCGATCAGCGGGCTTCCCGGCTCGGAAGGGGAAGTTACCGAAAGCCTGTGCTTCGACGCGGCTTGCAACCAGCAAAAGGTCGCCGTCCGATTCAAGGCCGAGAAGGAAGCAGGCAAGAGTAGCACCAGTGCCCCCAACGCCAAGTCACCCGGCAGCAAACCGGCAATCGGATCAACCAAGCCTTCTAGCGCCAACGCCATTCCCAAGGCCGTGGCCCTGTACCGCGTCGAACAGTGGCGAAAGATGGCAGCGAAGGAACTGCACATGCAGCCGGAGAAAGCGCAATCGCTGCTATTCGGCCTCGCCCTCACAGGCCACCTGAGCTATGTCGATCAGTCGCGCTACCGCGCGGCGGCGGAACGGATGCTGGAAGAACTGCCGAAGGCTCCAAACGTGATTGACGGTATGGAGTTCGCCTACGGCGTCGATCCCGACCAACGCACCCAGGTGCTTGCGGTCATCCCGTGTGCTGCGGCCTACGGCGTACCTGAACACGATCTGGTTCGCATCCTTGCCTTCCTCGACGTGAACGTGGCGACCCACTGGAAGCTCAACAAGGACTTCCTTTCCTTGATGAGCAAGAGCGAGATGGAGGTCGTTGCCGAGGAAATCGGCTTGAAGAAGGCGATGAAGGACTTTGCCAAGATGAAAGGGGAGAAGAAGGACGACTTCATCGCCGCCCTGCTCAAGGTGGATGGCTTTGAATATCGGGGCGCTGTTCCCAAGGTGATGCTCTACGACAAGAAAACCCACACCGCGATCCCGGAGCCGGAGGAAAACAACACATCGGAGGAATCCTCGCCTGAGCTGGCTTCTGCCGCATAGCGCGAAATGCTGCCGGATGGCCTTGAAGCAAACGGCCCCCGGCGCACAATCAAGTCATCCACCACACGGAGATTTCTATGTTCAATGAACTGTACCAACTGGCACTGGCTACGCCGCTGATGATGACCATTAGCGCCAGCGCCGAAGCCGGGACGCTGACCCTCAACGTCATTCCCACGCCAAAGAAGGGCGACAAGGGCGGCGAGGTCGAACCGGCCCTGACGAAGAAGCTATCGCTGACGGCCACGCCGGAAGAATTCGAGCAGGGCTTCCCGCAATGCCTCGGCGGATACACCGAGAAATACATGTCCTTGCAGGAGCAGGTTGAAGCGACTGCCGCAGTGCTGGACGCGGCGAAAACGGCCCAGGTGCAGAGGGCCACTACCGCCGTGACCAAGCATACGAACCAATCCGCTCCCAAGCCTACCGCCACGCCGGGCGTATCCACCGTGGCCGATCCCAATAACAGCGAAGACGAGGGAGAAGAAACGGGAGCAGCGACGGAGAAATCCGGCGAACCCTCACTTTTTGACTAGGAGCAACTCATGACCATTGCCATCACAACTATCACCCGTATTTTTGCCTACAACGGCATGGAGTTGCCGGATATCGACCCCGGCATGTCGCCAACCGAAGTGCGTGATGTGTATTCGGCGCAATACGCCGACCTCACAACCGCCGAGGTAGTCGATCACGGAATTGAGAACGGAACGCAGCGCTATGAATTCCTCAAACAAGTCGGCGACAAAGGTTGAGGCCAAGCGCCAGAGATTCCGGCGCTGGCTGCAATCCCTGATTAGCGAGGACACACCGGGCGTATCTCCTGCCGTCAGCGCGGCCCTTACCAAAGATCAATCCTACAAAGCATCACACGTATGGTACGAGACGAGTGGACTACGGGACGAGTCGCGCAAGCGCGGCCACGCAATCCCCCGATGGCATCTGCCCCCGGTCTGCTGACCCGCCCGGCATTTGGCCCTGATATTCCTGCCATCCTCCAGCGCAACCCGCTCAGAAACACCGCGACGCTTGCCATGTTGCTGTTGGACGCGGAGATTCTCACGGAAAGTGAGTGGCGGCGCAGCCGCAAACATCTGACATCGCAGTGCGAGCGCGCCCTGATGCGCTGGATCAACGAGCGCGCCGATGCATTGCGGTGCATCAGGCCACATTTCCAGCTTGCCTGTGGCATCCAGCCTGATCCGTTCCACGCAGGCAATCGTCCGGAACAAGGTTGGCTGGAAATCGCTTGGTTCGTCGAATACGGTGACGCATTCATTGTCGGCCCGCAGGTTGAGCGGTTGGAGCGCGAGAAAAAAGGGCTTGGACTCGCCGCGCTTCGTGCGCTGTCTCAGCGTAGCTGGCGCTCGTTCCCGATGATGATGTGCCAGGACCAACTCAGCATGGCTGAGTGGTGCTTTTGGGGAGGCGAATCAAGCATTGATGATTACATCGACATGATGGAGCTTGACCCGGAGGATGCGGAACAGGTTCGCGCCGAGTCGATTGCCGAGGCTGACATCGTGGCGGAGACGCCTAAATGGCTCCTGAAAAGCTACCGTCGCAAGACCCCTGCGCCTAGAACTTTGAAGCAAATCGAACGCCGATCCAGCGATCCATTGGCACGCCAAGTGGCTGAAGTATTGCGCATGTTGGCTGCTGCGCCTGAACTGGAAGACCCTCACGAGCAGTTCCGCGATGATGGTGGGGAATTCTATGGATTCTCTGCCTATGTGCGCTGGAGCGAGCGCGACTACACGGTGGAAGTGGCGGAACGAATGGCCAACAACGAGCTAAACAGCGGCGTCGGCTACGAAATTTGCGGACTGCACCAGCAACCCATTGACGATGTGGATTCCTTTGTTCAGTGGATGCAGCACATGGATGGATTGTTCTCGGTAACGCGGCTGATTGACCGCTTGCTTTGGCTGCTTTCTGGCGCAAGCTCTGACCATGCACCGAACACACCGGAAGGAGACTCGACCCATGGATCAAATCCAGTTCACGGTTAAAACGACTGAAACGGAACCCCTTACCCTGAGCCGCGCTGTGCTGATCTACGAGGATCACAAACGCCGCGCTTTTGCCACCGTTCACCAATGCACTGTAAAGGGGGGCAAGCCTGTGCTGCTTTCTGGACGTGCCATGACGCCAGCGATGTCTCGTTCCCTTTCCGGCAAGCTCAACCGTAAAAACATCATAGGCATCGGGGAATTCTTACCGGAAAACGTACTGATGACGGATGGCGATACGCTGATGTGGTACGAGAAGCCACAGGTTCGACATCTGGCATTCAAGCCCTCCACCATTTATCCGCACCGTTCCCTTGGGCTGCGCGGCGGCCCTGTTCCAATTCCAGGCACGATCTTCGTCGCAGGACCTCAAAACTGGTCGGTGTTCGCAGTAAAGGGAACTGAGCGACCCACGCCGAGCACCCCTTTGTACGCAGCCCCTTTTTACAACGTCGATCAAAATGGTGGAATCTGCCAAGGGAACGTGACTATTCCAAAGTCCACCGCCGCCGACCGCATCGGGGCTTGGAACGATGCCTTTTTCCGCAGTTATTTCCCCCATGCCAACTACAGCGGCGTGGTGGACTATGAAGGCGATGTAACTGCACTCTGGACAGATTTGCTTGACGGCAAGTTCGGTAAGGACTTCCCGGAGGAAGTGATGTGCTCTTACGGACTCACGCTGGCTGATCTGATCCGCAAACGGGGGGAACTATGAGCGACCCGCGCGATGTTGCTCTGGCCAGGAGCTTTCCAATTATCGCAGTTCCCCGGTTCGGGATTTTTAAACCACTGTCCACGAACGGACAGCGCTTATTGGTAACGGCCAACGGATTCTTTCTGGAAGTGCGCCGCGACTGGCTGTACGCCGTGCAACCCTGCGGCATTCCCTTGGGAATAGTGCGCTATCCATTTGGCGACGTGGCCACCTCCATTCAACTGGCCTTCGGCAAGGTGCCCCGCCTACTGGTGGAAGACTTCATTGCAACAGCCCGCCATGCGCTGCCGAACGAAGTCGCGGGGGCCATTGTTTTCAACGCGACGACCGGCACACTCAGTCTCAGGATATGCGAAAGCCTTCAGGCAACCGGAGCGCATGTGCGCTACGCCATGCCGAAGCTCGCTCCCGACGAGAGCATCGCGGTGGACATCCATTCCCATGGGGTGCTGTCGGCAGAGTTCAGCAGAAAAGACGACAAAGGTCAACTACCCCGGCCTGAAGGCCGGAGCTTGAGAGGCAACTCGACAGCTCGAGGTTGACCAGAGAAAGCGGTAACCAGCCCGCTACGTTGTACAGAGGTTCAAGACCCACCGGCGAATGCTTCCTGAGTTCGCCGCTCTGGAACCTGCGATCGCAGACACACTTCGGGTAAGCACGAAACGGGTCGCAAGGATGCGCCGCTGTACAACCTTCTCGAAGGGAGAGTGTCTTGCACGTCGTGAGACGTGCAAGACACCGTAA
>NCIF01000094.1 GCA_002256785.1 Hydrogenophilales bacterium 17-61-9 | reverse complement strand
ATTATTATGCGGGCGAGGATGTCCGCCGCGGCGAGACGCGCATGGTGGTGATGCGTGCGCCCGCCGGCGACGAGCGCGGCCTCCTCGTGCAGGGCGGCGGCTCGCTGATCGAAGCCTTCTTCCTCCAGCCGGCCGAGCCCGCCTCCCCGGCGCTGGTCGCGGCGCAAAAAGCCGCGGGCCACGGCGCCCTCCTCGGCGACGACCCGCTCGGGCGCCTCGCCGCCGCGCTCGACCTCGACCGCAGCGGCACAAGCTTGCGCGCGCGGCCCGGCCGGCGGCTGATGACCGGCGCCAGCGCACTGCTGCGCCATGTCGTCGGCCCTGACGGCGCCAGCCTCACCTTCGCCACCGCCAATGAGATGACGCGCCTCTGGCTGGTTGCGGTCGTCCTCGAGCTGCGCCGCGACTGGAGCTGGGACGGGCTCGACTATCTCCGCATCGAGCGCGACGGCCGCGAGGTCGGTCGCGTCGTCGGAAGCACCAGCGCCGGCCACGAGGCGGAGGGCGATGCCGAGCGAGACAGCTCGACACTCGTCTTCCTTGACGCCATCGATCCAAAGCCGGCGGCCGGCGCCCATCCGCGCCCGCTGGAGCCCAAATACCGATTCACGCCCGTCTTCCGCACCGCTCCCGACCAGGAGGACCTGCCGCTCGAAGTCGCGATCCTCCTCCCGGTTACGACGCCGCCGGCGCAAGGGCCCAAGCTCGTCTCCGCCGGGCTCGCGCTGTCCCCCTATCGCCGCGACCCTGCCTATGCCGCGACCGAGGAGCGGCAAAAGGCGGTGTGGCTGGAATTCGACCGGCCGCCTGACGATCCCGAGGACCGCTATTATGCGCGCGTGCAGGCGAGCGCCCCCGATCCGGTGCTGACCGACGATGTGCAGGATGTTGCGGACATCCAGGACCTGCCGCTGCCCATCGATCCCGAACCCATTCGCCGGATCGTGCCCGGCCAGGGCGACGACCGCGCCGGCCAGGGGAGCATGCAATTGCTGCTGCCGACCTCAAGCCCGATCCATTTCCTCCTGCCGCTGCCGCCCGGCCTCACGCCTGATTCACCCGAATTGTTCGGCTTCTTCACCTATGAATTCCGGGTCGGCCATTTCGGCATCTGGAGCACGGCGCAGGGCTTTCCAGGCCGGGCGCTCCGCGTGGCGGGGATTCAGCATGCGCCGCCGTCGCTCGCCTGCGCGGTCACCCGAACCAAGAGCCGGCTCACCGTGAGCGCCGCCTTCGCCGAGCCGGTTCGCGACGGCCGCTCGCTGCGGCCGACGCCGCCGGTCACCGACTTGTGGGCGCTTCTCTATGCCCGCGTCCACCAGGCGGATGATGCCGACCGGCGCAACATCCTTCTGGGCACGCGCCGCCTCGATCTGCCGCGGCGCCAGAAGCGCCCGCGCGGCAGGCCGAACCGCGGTCTCGGCCTGGACGCCGCCAAGGCGGGTGCCGACGGCAAGGCGGACTGGTCGAGCGCCGAAATCACCGCCAGCCTCGCCTTGCTGACGCTCGGCCCCGACGCGCCGCTCAGCTGCCTGGTCGTCGAGACGCTACCCGGTGAGGCTCCTTATCCGGACCCCGTCGCAGGACAGCTCGGCTATGAACGCTTCCTCAGGACCTCGCCCCTGACCGCCGTGCCGGCCATCTGCTGAACGGGTCGTCAGTCTCGGGCGCTGGACAGGCACCGAGCATAGCCGCAAAACGGCGGATTGCTACCCCAGCGAGCATCGTCAGGCGAACCCCTGCTTCCGGTCGGCCAGAGCGCAGAAGAGGTGCGGCGGCTTGCCGCACGACGTTTACTTCGACTCTCAAGAAACACACATAACGACGCCCGTTCCTATGCGATGGCCCCTGTCGGAACGATCTGGAAGCCAAGCGCAGGAGCGCCATGCATTGCTTGAGTCGCTCGCCCAAAGAACCGGCCACGCCGTGGCGCAGGTAGAGGGTGGGCTGCGAGTCGTTCTCCAGCAGGCCGAGTCCACAAGCATCCGCATTTTCCTGACATTCATCACCGGCATTCGCACTCAAGCGCCGCCGTCGACGAGCGACCGCTCCATACTCGTCAGCAGACAGGCGTGTGCCTAAGGATGCACCGTCAGCTTTGGGTCGATAGCACGCAGCCACGTTGCGAAAAAGCGGACCTCCAGGATGATTCCCGCACCTTTGGCCGGTGGAGATCCCATACCGGCCGTTGATCGATCTTTATGCCACCAGCCGTTCAGGCCCCGAACAAGAGACATTGGCGCCGGCCATCTGGAACTACCGCTGCATGGCATTTTTCAGTCATCCCCGTGACCGGTTGGCTGTTTGACTTCGTTTGCGCTCAAAAAAAAACGCCACCCCTATTTTGGGTGGCGTCTCTATTTTGGCTACCTATTTCAGCTTATGGTTCCAAAATTTCAGCTTATGGTTCCAACTACAACAACAACTACACCTTCAATCCCAGCTTAAAGCTCCTCCGGATTGGTATTCCGTGGGTCGGCGTTCAAAAAAAGCCACTTCCTTCTTCAAGTCGAGCATTTCTGACATCCATGGAAACGGGTTAGTCGCCCCTTCATACAGAACTTGCAACCCGATCTGCTCGGCGCGCCGATTAGCGATAAATCGCAGGTACTCCTTAAACTGCCCCGCATTGAGACCAAGTATCCCTCGCGGCATTGTATCCTCCGCATAGGCATACTCAAGCTCTACTGCTTTCCTGAAGAGCCCTTCCAACTCATGTACCAATTGAGGCGTCCACAGATTCGGGTTCTCCATCTTGATCTGGTTGATGAGGTCAATGCCGAAATTGCAATGCATAGATTCATCGCGGAGGATGTACTGATACTGCTCCGCTGCGCCCATCATTTTGTTTTGCCTGCCAAGTGCAAGAATCTGCACAAACCCAACATAGAAGAACAAACCTTCCATCAAGCAAGCAAACACGATCAAGCTCTTGAGTATCTTTTGATCATTCTCAGTCGTACCGGTCTGGAAAGCTGGATCGGTCAGAGTCTCGATGAACGGAATCAGAAATTCATCCTTTGCCCGAATACTCGGGATCTCGTTATAGGCGTTGAAAATTTCGCCTTCATCCAGGCCCAGGCTCTCCACGATGTACTGATAGGCATGGGTGTGGATGGCCTCTTCAAACGCTTGCCGCAACAGATACTGGCGGCACTCCGGGGCGGTAATATGGCGATATGTTCCGAGAACAATATTGTTCGCGGCCAAACTATCCGCTGTCGTGAAGAACCCAAGGTTGCGTTTAATGACGCGGCGCTCGTCCTCGGTCAGACCGTTCGGGTCTTTCCAGAGTGCAAGATCACGCCCCATTCCGATTTCCTGAGGCATCCAGTGGTTCGCACAGCCAGCGATGTACTTCTCCCACGCCCAGCCGTACTTGATCGGCACCAACTGATTCACATCAGCACTACCGTTGATGACTCGCTTGTCGTCCAAGCGTACACGGCCTTGGGTCTGCTCTTTACTGTTCCAAACAAGGGTTTCCATGTTGCCCATGTCATTGCTCCTTCCATGCGAAATAGGTTGTCTGTGCCTTCGGGCAAACGAAGTACATGCCTCTCCCCTCGCGTGAAGCGAGTGCAATGGGTTTGCCGGAGAGCCCCAAACGAAACGAGGAAATCCGGATTCGCCTGCCAACCATGAGGCCGACCAGGTTCCGGTAGTAATAAAATTTGTAGTGCAACGACCGCGACGAGAAAGCATCGCGACGTGACACCACTTCCGGGTGTTTGCCCATATTTAAGACTTCCTTTTATAGCGAATTGGAAATGAAGCGCGGCTGCGCTTCTCTGACTGTAGATCCCACTCTTTCGGGACCGCTCCTGATTCGCTGACTTGGGTGAACGGTTGTCAGCTACCGCTTTCTGATGCCGAAGGCACCATGAAATGCTGGGCTTTCCACTGCAGTCGCGATTGACTGCACTTGAAAGCCCTCACCGCAAGCGGTGAGGGAAAGCTCCTGATTAATTCTGGCGCTAGTTAGGCTGCTTCAGCCAAGAGTGACCATTCGTTGTTGTTCAGATCGATCAGCTTGCCGCCAAGGGCCTCGAAATCCGTTGCCCTGTCGTAGTCCTCGATCTCCTGGGAATACCCTGTGACCGCATTAACCAGGCCGTAACCACTCAGGTCATGCTCCTCGATCAAATGTCGAAGGACACCGGCGCGCTCCGTATCGTTGAGCGAGTAGCGATTGGCCAACACCTCGACGGTTTTGACGGGGTCGCCAACGATCTTGATGCCCATGGTCTTCGCCATCTTTTCCGCTGTGAGGTTGAACGACGCTTGCGAAACACACGCCTGCACCACATCGCGGACCTTCAGGAAGAAGGCCTTATCGTCAGCCCGCAGAGTGTCTTCCTCGAACAGCACCGCCGAAGCCGTATCGGCTTCCAAAATGCGGCCGAGGTGCGTTTTTCGTAAAGCGCGATCACTCGCGATCAGACCATTTTTGCAGACCAGCCGATATACAAGCGGCTGCACTGACAATGTGCCGTGGCCCACCTCGGAATTCGTGACCACAACTCCGGCTTGCACGATATCGCCGGGGGCCACCTCGAAATTCACCTTGGGTGTTACCACCTTCAGGTACATGCGGGTGGCGGTCAACTCCACCGACTCCATCCTGGCACCCGGAAGTCCCTGAAGAATTGGCAAAACGTGCTCTGCCAGATCGTAGTTGTCCAGGCGACGATAGCGATCGGACAGAACGGCGCGCACCTTCCCATCGAGGGTACGGATCATTCGTCGTTCGTCGCCGCTGCTGAGCCACGTGTTGACGTTGTCATCCAGAAGATTGGGCTGCTCGGCACGCATGCGCTCGAAGTACGGGAACGGAATCTTGAGTTTTTCAGCCAGTTGCCGGCGTGCCAACTCGGTGATGCCGTATGCCATATTCTCGCCACCCACATTCTTGATGGTCACCGTGGACACGCCGTTGTTACTGGTCGTGTGCTCCATCTGCTGGCTCGGGACCAAGAGATCCTGCTTGCTGCCCAATTGCCGTTTGAGTTCTGTTGCAAAGGAGATTAATGAACGTCCGTTTTTCATTTGATAATGACTCCATGAAACACGGGAACGCACGCATCCCACACGGGGAAGCAAATCGTTTCCGTGTGGGTTTGAATAGTGAGCCGAATGGCACACGCTCGAGACACTGCCTTGCAGGTCGCTAAGTGCGACCTCTGGTTTGGCAGCTACCAGTGTGAATTTTCTTTCTGAAACTCAACCAATTTCACAGAGAAAAAGCACACGCAAAGATGCGCGCGGTATGCGCATGAACTCGAAAAACTTACTGATGAAAAACATCGGTCCAGAAAAGGACTCTATAGATCGCTGACTTAGATGTGCCCGGATTGCGGGTTGCTCTGGTTTGTCAGCTACCAGAGCGAAAGCATTGGAAGTAATCTACTCTTCGATTTGCATTATTGCAACCTGCTGCCCGCTCAACTTATTGTCCCAGCGTCCTCGTTAAAGACGCTCAGAAAATAAGGAGGAAACGGCAAATGCCGTCCCCCTAAAATCATGCCGCGCGCTGTTGTCTGGCTAATAGAACATCAAGCCAGTCGCCATGGTTTTTTGGAATAGTCACGCTTACCTGGCGTTTCTCTCTGACCACCAGACGGTTCGCCAGCTTGAAAGCCGCCGCCTGTCCAGTAAAAGTGACATCGTTATCACCAAATATGTGAACCTTCCTTACATACTCGGGAAGCTGAATGTCCTCCATGTTGCCCGAATTGAGCGTTGGCCACACCGGCAGGCCCGTAAGAAGCAACACAGCCAAGGCGGTTTCGATACCCTCAGCCAGCGCCAGTTCCTCTGTCGGCTGGCACAAGTGAATAGCGGCGCCCTTCATACCACTCATCGCTTTCTTCGGCTCAGGAACCTTCGCCTTCCCCTTGGTGCTGGGGTCGAGCTCTGGGTCGAGATAGATGCGATGGATCGTCACCGGTTTCCCAGTTAGATCATCCACTCGAGCAATCAGGCAAGGAAAGTGCCCGATGAGCACCTTCTTCTTGCCTTCGCGCTCGAAGTACGGCAGCGACGGATGAAAGCGCAGCACACGTGGCCACGAGTCCATTCCTATCCCGCGACCCGCTAGATAGCGGCCCGCGAGATTGCTGTTCGCAACCGGCTCAGCTTCGTCCCAAGTCTTCTGCAACAACTTTCGCATGTCCCCGGGATTGGCCTTGCTTGTCTTGCTTGCCTGTGCCGGCGGAAGTACCCCCGCCTGTGCCTCGACTGCCTTTAGCGCCTCGCCAAAGGTCCAACCTTTTACTCCTTGCAGCAGCTTAAATCCACCACCCGCTCCACACTGGCGACAAATATAATTCCCCTCACCGAACTTGTCGGTATATTGGAATCGGTCTTCGCCACCACACATTGGGCACGGTTGATTTTTGCCGCTCAGAATGAAATTGCTCACGCCAAGTGCCGATAAGATATCGGTCCAGCGTCCATGAGCACTACGCTTTACTGCTTCAATGCGTTGCTCATACTCGAATTTCTTAACTTGCTCCGTAACCATCTCGACCTCCTTACTGACAGCTTTCGCAGTCCGGGTTGTCGATAGAACAAGCTTTTAGCTCACTTGATACAGCATTGAGTGCTCCTGCTCGCCCGGTGGATTTTTCGGCAGCGGTAGCCCCCAAGGAGCGTAGATAGTATGTAGTCTTGAGACCACGTATCCACGCCAGCTTGTAGACCTCGTCGAGCGTACGCCCCGACGGCTGCTTGAAGTAAAGATTCAGACTCTGCGCCTGGTCAATCCACTTCTGACGACGCGACGCCTGCTCAATCGACCATTTCTGGTCAATCTCGAAAGCTGTCGTATACAGACACTTTAGCCCCTCCGGAATCCGGTCGATCTGTTGCACGCTGCCATCGAAATACTTGAGGTCAGCTAGCATCACATCGTCCCACACACCCAGTTTCTTTAGATCAGAAACCAGGAACTCGTTTACTACAGTGAACTCGCCAGACAGATTCGATTTAACAAACAGGTTCTGGTAAGTGGGCTCGATCGAGGCAGATACCCCAACGATATTAGCAATGGTCGCCGTGGGCGCAATCGCCAGACAGTTCGAATTGCGCATTCCGTACTGCTTAATGCGGACACGTAACTCTTCCCAGTCAAAACCAACATAGCGATCGACCTCCAGATACCCACCACGCTCATTTTCGAGCCGTCCGATTGAATCGATGGGAAGAACCCCCTGATCCCACAGACTGCCCGCATAACTCGCATAGGGCCCGCGTTCCTTCGCCAACTCAGTCGATGCCCAGAAAGCGTAATACGCAATCGCTTCCATGGATCCATCTGCTAAATCCACCGCCTCGTCTGAGGCAAACGGAATTCGCATTTCGTGCAGCATGTCCTGCCACCCCATCACACCAAGCCCAATGGGCCGATGCGCAAAATTTGAGTCACGCGCCTTTTCAACTGAGTAGAAATTGACTTCAATCACGTTGTCCAGCATCCGGATGGCCGTTGTAACGGTTGCCTTCAGCAAGTCGAGGTTAAGCACTACTTCGCCGCCCTCCTCCTTTACCAGATGTGCCGCGAGATTGACCGATCCAAGATTGCACACCGCGATTTCACTCGCGCTGGTATTGAGCGTGATCTCAGTACACAGATTTGAGCTGTGCACTACGCCCACGTGTTGCTGTGGGCTTCGGATATTGCACGGGTCCTTGAATGCAATCCATGGATGACCCGTTTCATACAGCATTGAAAGCATCTTTCTCCAGAGTTGCACAGCGGGTAGCTTCTTGAAGTGCGTGATTTCGCCTAAGGCAGCTTTCGCCTCATAACGCGTATACGCCATCTCAAACTCCCTACCGTACTTCTCGTGCAGATCAGGAACATCGACTGGCGAGAACAACGTCCACTCGCCACCCTCCATCACTCGCTTCATGAATAAATCCGGGATCCAATTTGCGGAATTCATGTCGTGTGTCCGACGCCGCTCATCACCCGTGTTTTTACGCAATTCCAAAAATTCCTCGATATCCAGGTGCCACGTTTCAAGGTAACAACAAACAGCACCCTTGCGGCGGCCGCCTTGGTTAACTGCTACCGCCGTATCGTTTACTACCTTTAGAAATGGAATGACGCCCTGTGACTTTCCATTGGTACCCTTAATCCAAGAACCAAGGGCTCGCACCGGAGTCCAGTCATTCCCCAGCCCACCTGCGAACTTCTGCAGCATGGCGTTTTCCTTGATGGCCTCATAAATCTCCTCCAGGTCATCGCCCACCGTGGTCAAGTAGCAGCTCGAGAGCTGCGGAACCTTGGCGCCACTGTTGAACAACGTAGGCGTAGAACTCATGAAACGGAAGGACGACAACACCTCGTAAAACTCAACAGCCTTTTCGTCCTTGTCCACCTCATTGAGCGCGAGTCCCATGGCTACACGCATGAAGAAACTCTGAGGCATCTCGATTCGACGCCCCTGAACATGCGTGAAATACCGGTCATACAGAGTCTGCAGTCCATGAAAACGGAACTGCCGATCTCGCACGGGTTTCAGGGCATTACCCAGACGCTCCAAATCAAAACCACTTAAACGCGGATCGAATCGATCAGCCGCCACGCCTTGCTCAACCATATTCTGGAAGTGCTCAACGTAGGCGCTTGCCAACCCATCCTCGTTTACCTGGTGCCCCAGTACCTCATGACGGATTTTGCGCAGGAACACTAGCGCGGTCACTCGGTCGTAGGCCGGATCCTTTTCAATCATGGCGCGGGCGGCCATCAAGACCGCTTCATCCACTTGCTCGATTGGCATGTCGTTGTACAGGTCGCGGATGGCCTGCTCGACAATTGGAGCCGGATTGGCACCAACAATGCCTTTGCATGCATCTTCAACGATGGCGCGAATACTTTCTTCGCCCAACGTGCGCCTGGTGCCTCCGTCGATCACAGTAAAGCTGCGCTGACTAGTTGGCACCTCGACTACCTTGCGCTGGAGTGCACGACGATCACGGAACAAAACATAATCCCGAGCAATGTCATGCTCACCTGCTCGCATCAAGACCAGTTCGACCTGATCCTGAATATCCTCGATGCCGATGGTCTCCCCTGCTTCTTTACGACGGGTGACTGCGACAACGACTTGCTCAGTGAAACTATCCGCCTTAGCCCGTTCGGACGTGGCAAGCACAAGCTCGCCATGGCGACGCGGATTGCCGTCCGCGTCCTTGAGGAACGCATTGGCAATTGCATTGCGTATCTTCAAAGCATCAAACGGTACAACGTGGCCATCCCGACGGATAACCTGAAAAGGGGAAAGATCATTCAAGTTCATGGTATTTCCTTTCGTTACGCAAGCCGTGCGCGGTCGATGCCCAAGAAGGGCATGACTCTTTCGCGCGGCAAGCGGGAATGTTGAACAACTCGTGAATTGGCCCGGTATGGGCCTCTCTTGATCGCTGACTTTGACGACGCGTATACGCGCTTCCACAGGAATGTCAGCTGCCTGTTGGGAATCCTTTCCGAAGCGAACCAAGCGGCCCGCTTTGGAAAGGAAGCCGAAGCTCCTTCCCCGCCCTCCCCCGTCAGGCGACGAGTTCGAGCGTAACTTTTTCCGGCGCATCACCCACCGTAAGGTGGAACGACTTGCCTTGCAGCACCGGGTACTTCTCCAAGCCAAGTTCCTGCAGCATTTCCCGAATGGTCTGCTCCGGATCGACTGCCCTTAACCGACGAACAAAAGTAGCGAAGCTATAGATATCCGCGCACTGAATTGCCTCCTGCCAGTGGTTGTCGTCCATGTAGTTCGACATTTGCAAACATACCTGGCCAGAGTGGTCACCTTTGGGCACGAAGAACACCCCATCGCAGATAGTTGCGTCATCAGAGATTTCGGCTGACTCCCCGTTCACCGTCACTGTGTAGGAATCGCAGAGCAGCACTTTGCCCCACACCCACTCGCC
>NCIF01000228.1 GCA_002256785.1 Hydrogenophilales bacterium 17-61-9 | reverse complement strand
GCTGGTGTGGACGCGCCCGGTGGCTGGGTGAATCATCTGCGGCAGCTTGTCGGTATAGGTCGATTTCAGCTTGGCCATGCCACGATAATCGAGAATCGCTCGCGCAATCGGGTGGTCGAGCGCCAGTTGTTCCAGCGTCTCCTCGTCGGTCGACGGTGCGCCGCCGGGGGTTTTCTTCACCACCGGCAGGCCTTTTTGGGTAAACAGAATGTCGCCGATCTGCTTGGGCGAACCGAGGTTGAACGGCTGCCCGGCTTCCTGGTACGCGCGCTGTTCCAGCTCCAGCATCTTGCGGCCGAGCTCGCCGCTCTGGATGGCGAGCAGGTTTCTGTCGAGCAGTACGCCGGTGCGCTCCATGCGAAACAGGATGCTCGCCACCGGCAGCTCGATCTGGCGGTAAACGTAATCGAGCTTGTTGGACGCGGCGATCTGCGGCGCCAGCGCATCACGCACGCGCAGCGTCACGTCGGCGTCTTCGGCTGCGTACTCGCTGGCGCGCTCGATCGCCACCTGCTCGAAACCGATCCGCGCCGCGCCTTTGCCGGTAACGTCGTCGTAACTGATGGTCGCCAGGCCCAGATGGCGCATCGCCAGGTTGCCCAGTTCGTGCGACTGGTGTGCCTCAATCACGTAGGACTGCAACAGCGTGTCGTCGATCGCGCCGCCCAGCGCGATGCCGGCATTGGCAAATATATGGCGGTCGAATTTGAGGTTCTGGCCGATGATTCTGGGCGCGGGGTTTTCCAGCAGCGGCTTGAGCTTGGCGAGCGCGGCGGCGCGATCCAGCTGCGCCGGCACCCCGGCGTAGGAATGCCCTAGCGGCAGGTAGGCGGCCTCGCCGGGGGTGATGGCGAACGACATGCCGACCAGCTCGGCCTGCATCGGATCGAGCCCGGTGGTCTCGGTGTCGAGCGCATACGCCGGCGCGACGGTCAGTCGCGCGATCCAGTCATCCAGTTGGGCGTCGGTCAGGAGGGTGTCGTAGCGCGCGCGGTGGTCGCCGCTGGTGTCCTGCTCGGGAACGGCAGGCAGGTCGGTGGCCGCCGCATCCAGTTCGCGCAGCCAGGCGCGGAATCCAAAGCGCTCGAACAACGCACGTTGCGCGGCAGTGTCGCGCGCCTGCAGCGTCAGCGTATCGAGCGTGAACGGCAGCGCCACATCGGTCTTGATGGTGATCAGCGCGCGCGCCTGCGGCAGCCAGTCGGCTGCTGCGCGCAGGTTCTCGCCGACCACGCCTTTCACTGCGTCGGCATGCGCCACCAGATTGTCCAGCGTGCCAAATTCGGCCAGCCATTTCACCGCCGTTTTGGGGCCGACTTTGGCCACGCCGGGGACGTTGTCCACGCTGTCGCCGATCAGCGTGAGGTAATCGACGATGCGCTCGGGCGGCACGCCAAATTTGGCGTTGACGCCCGGGATGTCGAGCGTTTCCTCGCTCATGGTGTTGACCAGCGTGACATGGTCGTTGACCAGCTGCGCCATATCCTTGTCGCCGGTAGAGACGATGCTGCGCACGTTGTGGCGCGTGGCCTCGACCACCAGCGTGCCGATCACGTCGTCGGCCTCAACGCCGTCGATCACCACCAGCGGCCAGCCCTCGGCGCGGATCAGTTCGTGCAGCGGTTCGATCTGGCAGCGCAGGTCGTCCGGCATCGACGGGCGATGTTCCTTGTAGGCGGGATAAAGCTCGTCGCGGAAGGTTTTGCCCTTCGCGTCGAACACACAGGCGATATAATCCGCCGCGTAG